>JASHQY010000135.1 GCA_030038885.1 Thermoplasmata archaeon
CGCGTCGTCCGGAGAGTCACGTCGGGCGGCGTCGCTCCGGGAGCAGGCGCTCGAGTTCCGGTCCAAGGTCGGAGCACCGGCGCCCCCGCTCCCGGGCGTCGGCTGAGCCCCGGCGAGGACCCGCCGGCGACCCCGGTTGTGCGAGCGGCGCGTACCGTTCCACGCGGCGAGGGCCAGAATCGTGCCCGGGTCCCGTCGTCCGGCCCGTTGGACACCGAGCCCTCCGCTCGTGCGCGGGGGCTGCACGACCCTCTCGCGGTGCGGCCGGTGTCCGGGGCCTCGACGCGCGTCGGCGCTGGATGGCGCGAAGCGGTTGGTCCTCCCCCTCCGCACGACGTGACTCACCCGAGCCACGATGGCCGGTATCGAGGCTCAAGTTCCGCTGCATCGCGGCCGGGCTCCTAGCACGCTAATCTGCCAAGGCTCGCAGAGTCCCCGGGGGAGGCGCGTGCGTAGAGGGGGGAGACCCCTCGCGAGGCCTGTACTAGGTGGAGGGATCAGGCACCACCTCCAAACTGTCGCAGGAACGCGTGGTGGTAGTAGGCGACCGTTCCCCCTAGCAAGATCAGCATGCCTCCGGCGGTACTGGCGATATCGAGCGCCAACCCACTCCCATAGGACGCGGCGTGGCTCCCCATCGAAGAGATCTCGAGGCTGACGGCGAGGGCGACTACCAGCAGGACGACGCCCACCACGACCAGTACGAGGCTCCGACGGTAGTCCCATCGTGCAGCGGAAAGCATGCCTCCTTCAGGCGCCGTGGCCCCCTGAGCCGGCATCCCTCCCACCACGGCACTCCGCCACGTTCAAGGTTTCCACCGGTGGTCGGGCCCCGGGTCGAGGCGGGGCCCGCCACAGGGCGTGGACTGCGTTCGCTTCCCCGCGCGTCGGCTCCCGCACGGGGTATCGCGGGGTCCTCTACGTCTCGGCGGGATCCGGGCCCTCACGCAGCGCGCGCGAATCGTCGCAGCATGACCGGGACTCTCCGGGAGAAGTCACGCTCGGGGAGCTGCGCCACGGACTTCAGCGACGTCGCGTCCGCCCACTCTCGGACGACCTCCTGTCCAAGAAAGTACCCGCACTCGACCTGTCCCCGGAGGTCATACCAGGAGCCGAAGAACGCTCGTACGGAGCGTCTCGCCCGGACGTCTCGAAGGAACTTGGCCGCCAGCCAGGACCGATGCGTCGTGCACCACTCGAGCCAGCCGGACCGTCCGGTGCGGCCGGCGAACGATCGCGGGTCATCGATCCGGCGCTCGCACTCGGTGGCGAAGCCCTCGACGTACAGCTGCCAGTAGGGTCCGCCCCGGGCGGCAATTCCACGCATTCGCGCCGCCCTTCGCCACGCGTCGTGGACCAAGTGGGCGACCTCGTGGGAGACCGCGCCCGGCGCCCCCGCGCGGTACCCGGTCGCGAGTTCGGCCGCGTTCTCCAAGCCGAACAGGCACGCAGGCCGTCCTCCGAGGCGGGTGGCCCAGCCCGCGCCGACCCCGATCCCGACGTAGATCACGAACCGCACCGGGAAGTCCGGCTTCAGTATCCGGCAGGTCCGGGACCAGGAATCCGGGAGCGTCCTCAACAAGTTCCGGTGGAGCCGGCGCATCCGGGGCAACCGCTCCGCGAGGTACGGAAAGATGCGGCGCCTCGCGATTTGCTTCCAGTCGACTCCGGCCTCCGAGTAGTTCTTCTTCTGCGCAGTGAGGAGTTCCGGCCAACGGGCCATGTATTCGTGTTCCCAGCGATCGATCTGGGCCGAGCGAGGTAGGTGCCGCGCTCCGCGCCAGAACCTCTCGAAGTCCGGAAACGTGTCGATAAGCTCCGGCCGCGACATGGCCCCGGTCATCGGCCTGCCCCCGTACGACTGCCTCGCCGTGCGAGTCGGCAAGATTCGCGCGGAGCCCCGCGGCGACCGGCGGGGTGCGGTGGGGTCTCGGCAGGGCACGATCGTGGCGTAAAGATCCCGCTCTGGTCCCAGGGGATGAAGAGGATGGCTATCCTCTCGAAGCGGACCCCGACCCACCGTTCTTCGGCACGGGAGTGACGATCTCGGGGCGGGCGTGACGGAATCCGGCCATCGGTTCCGCGTGCACCGCGTCGGTCGGATCGGAGACTTCCGCGCGCGGACGCGCCTCCGGTGCTCTCGACCTCGCGGACCGACGGCTCGCTAGACGCGCGCACGTATCCACCCGGTCAGAGCGCAGTAGCGCCGGTGGACCCACTGTCCGGTAGCCACGAGGCGGACGCGAGTCCCCTCCGCGAGGTGCTGGAGCGTCGAAGGGAGGCCGAGACGCGCTCCGGAAGTCCGGTTCTTCCACGCCGACGGCGGCGTTGCCGCTTCGGCCGCGCGCACGCCGTCCGGTTTCTCGGGCGGACCGGGGGGACGCCACCGCAACGCGCGCCACTCGGCCGCGAAGAAGGCGGCGATCAGCGCCGGGGCCCTCCGCAGGAGGTCGATCGTGCCGTCATAGGCCTCCGCGCCCAGCGTGCGGGAGGCGAACGGCGCCGACGGGCGGCGCGCGGAGAGGAACGTGCCCACCACGATGGCTCCTCCGACGGCGAGCCCGGCAAGCACGAGCACGATCGTCTGCCAGAACCAGGCGCCGACGTGGCCGAACCCCGCTCCCGACGAGGGCGATCCGGGCGTTGCCGCGGGCAGGTTCGTGAAGTTCACCGGGTGGCTCTGCGTGGTGTTCGAGACGACGAGCACCCCGACAGGCTCGCTCGCGTTCAGGGAGGAGCTCGTGCCGACCGTGAACTGGTAGGTCCCGTTCTGCAGCTCGAAGTTGATCGTCGTGCCGGTCGAGGTGAGGAGCTCGGTCTGGGGCCCTGTCACCGACACCCACCACGTCGCACTGGTGGGGAGCCCCTGCTCGGTGAACTGCACCCAATTCCCGGCGCTCGAGTTGTTGGCGCCCAGGGGCGTGGGGGTCACATCCACGAGGAGCTGCACGACGCCGGCGCCGAGGATCGCTTGGGTGTAACTGTTCAGCGAGTAGTTCGCTCCGACCAGCGTGACGTTGGTGATCGTCGTTCCCGCGGGAAGGCCGTAGTAGGTGGCGTTCCCGGAGCCGTTGGTGGGACCCAGGGTCACCGAGCCGACCTGCGACAGCGCTGCATAGTCGACCTCCGCCACGACGTCCGGGGCGACGTCACCGAGCGGCGTGGACGTCGTCAGCTCCAGCGTGGTCGTGTTGGCCGTCTGATTCCCTCCCCCGTTGCCTGCGACCGTGGTCGCCAGCGCGCAGTTGGAGGCCGGCCCGGATCCGGCCGAGTTCGCCGCCTCGACCGTGAAGCTGTAGGTCGTCGCGCTGAGGAGCCCGCCACTCGCGTAGCTGTCCTCGACGAACCCGAGGTCCAGGACCACGGCGGCGCCCGTGCATCCGAAGTCCGAGTAGGTGTCCACGTAGTCGTCGCTGACGACCCCCACGGGGTTCGTCCACACGAGATCGATCGAGCTCGAGTTGACGGCCGTCGCGGAGAGGTTCGTCGGCGCCGTGGGCGGTGTGGGCTCGCCGGTCGTCGCGCTCGCGCAGACCGACCACGCGCCTTCCCCGACCACGTTCGCCGCGGCCACCTCGTAACTGTAGGTCGCGCCGGCCGAGAGATTGCCGATCACGTAGGACGACACGACGGACCCCACGTCCAGGCCCGTCGGAGTTCCCGAGCAGTTCGAACCCGCGTACTGGTCGAGGTAATCGTCGATCACGGGTCCGCTCGGGTTGGTCCACGTCAGCTGGATCGCCGACAGGTTCGCGGGCGCGGCGACCACGTTCGTCGGAGGCCCGGGCGGGCCCGACGGCGCGGTCGTGCCGGTCGCCGTCGCCGAGGCGGAGGACGTGCCGACCGAGCTCGCGGCCTCGACGTAGGCACAGTACTCGGTGTTGGCGGCGAGCGATCCGAGTACGAGGGAGTCGGCGACCGCCCCGAGGTCGACCTCCGTCGGCGACGAGCAGGTCGCGCCGGCCTGCCAGAAGAAGAGGTCGTCGGTGAGCGTCCCGCCCGGATTCGTCCAGGTCCACGTCAGGGAGGAGTTCGTCGCCGCCGTGGCCGCGAGCCCCGTGGGAGCGGAAGGGGCGGCGGGATACTCGGTGACGACGACTCCGTACACGCCAGTGTCGCCGGACACCCCGACAAAGATCGCTTCGAGGGACTCGCCGGCGGTGATGAGCACGGGTTCGTCCCAGACCGTCTCCGTTCCCGCCGGATCGGTGACGCACGTCTGGCTCGCGGAGTAGCCGCCGCAGGCGTCCTCGGTGATGCCGGTGCCGCGCACCGTCCAGTCGTCGATCAACGTGAGGACCTTCCCCGTCGGCTCCTCGAGGATCTCGGCGGAGCGAACGGGTCCCGGGTCGCTGCTGAGATCGATCGTCGAGACCGCGATCTCCGCTCGATAGTAGTGACCGGAGGGCGGCCCCGGTATCGTGACGATCTTGGGGGTGGCGCTCAACGGCTCGATCGGGTTGGACCAGTGGTAGAACGCAAACGAGGGGAAGTCGCCGACCTCCGGGTCGAACACGAGGTAGTACGTGGAGGAGACGTGCTCGGAGAGGTCCGCTCCGAAGCTGATGAACATGTCGTGATTGAGGTGGATCGTCTGCTCGAAGTGCGTGTAGATCGCTACCCCCGCCGGGGCGCTCGACGTGTAGCCCCCTTCGCCCACCACGGTCCCGTCCTGGCCGGGGTCCATCACGTCGTTCGCGATCCCGTCGACGTTCGGACCGTAGATGCCGGTGCACGCGGACGGCGCCGGCGAGACGTCCGCTCCCGTGCAGGTCGAGTCGTAGAGGTACGAGTTCTGGGAGCCGCCGACCGGGCTGCTGGCGGTGATCGTGATCTTCGCGCTGACCAGATCCCACACCGTGCCGTTCGCGGGCGCGGGAACGTCCAGGGTCTGAGTGCCGCCGTTTCCCGCGACCGTCCCGTTGTAGTACAGGTAGGACGAGGACGCCGGGGTGGTGGCCGCGAGCTGGGGCTGCGCGGCCGCGTGGGAGGAGGTCGCGCCGGGCGTCGCCCCGCCGGCCAAGAGGAGCGCCAGGAGCGCGAGCGCGACGAGGAGAAGTCCGATTCGCGGCGCGCGCCCTCGGGCCCGGAACAGGGTCTGACCCACGTGGGAAAGGGTCGTCCAGCCAGTGAGAAGTAGAGGAGGAGTGCCCGGGCGTCGAATGAGTTGATTAGGCCCTCGAGGAGGCACGCGGGCGAGTAACGATACGCACTTGGCTGACTCCATGACCGTCAGGAATTTTCCAACCCTCGCGCCCGCATCCTATTTTATGCCTTGTCCAAGGCGTGGTTTCCGTGCACGACGAACGTTGAACGTCCGCTCCGGGCCGACCGACACTTTGTCCCTGATTTATGCCCTTGGTTGGAATCGCTCCGCGGGCGACTCGGTCACTCGAATGGTCAGGGACCGGACATCGGGTCGGAGGTTCAGCCTTGGAGGCGCCCGGCTCGTTCGCCGACGTCCGGATCCACGGGTCTGGAATACGCTCGCTCGAGGTTGAACCGGTGATCTTCTCGATGGTGCGCCCGACTCCGGCGGGCCTTTCTCGGGGGTCTCGTGATGCCTCGAGGAAGGCGGCACCGCGCAGTTCGGGAGAATCTATATCATATCGGGACGAATTCCGTCCGATTGCGATATGGCCCCTGATGCCTCCAGCCCCACACTGTGGGAAGTCGCAGTCCGAGAGGGACGGGAGGTGATCACCTTCGGGGCGATCGCGGAGATGGCCCGTCGGATTCGGGCGCGACCCGAGTACGCGCTTCGGCACTTGCGCCGCGAGGGGTACTTGCTCCCTCTGTTCCGGGGTTCATACTATGTGCGTTCCCCTGAGGAAGTTCGGTTGAACACAGAGCGCCACGACGCGTTGGAGCTCTTTGCGCTCGCGGCCCGGGTCAAGGGGATCGGTCCATGGTACTACGGTCTCGAGACGGCGCTCCGCCTCAACGACCTTACCCACGAAAACAGGGGGAAGGAGTCGGTCGTCAGTGGTTCGTTCTACCGCATCCGTGGAGTACGAATTGGTCGGCGGAGGTTTGTCATCCACAAATGGGATCCGAAACTCCTTCGGTTCGGGCTCGCCCGGCGAGGAAGTTATCGCTTTAGCGATCCGGAGAAGACGGTACTGGATCTGGCATACCTGGACTTTTGGAGGATTGCTAAGGGACACGCGCCCACTCGGACGTGGGTCGAGCATTGGTCGTCGGTGGACCATGCCAAGGCCCGTCGATACCTCGCGAGATACCCGACGGGGGTCCGCGAGATGGTCGAGGAGACGCTGTGAAGCCCTTCGTTCCGATGCTCGCCCGGCACCTCGGAGTGAATGACCCAGAACTCTTAGAGAAGGACGTCCGACTGCACCGCCTACTCCGAGTCATTGTTCGGCATCCGAAGCTGGGGTCCCAGCTCGCCTTCAAGGGAGGAACTTGTCTGATCAAGTGCTACCTTGACTACCCCCGGTTCAGCAGCGATCTGGACTTCACTCGGATTCCAGTAGCCTCTGCCCAGGAGAGGAAACGAGGGACCCGGGAGTTCCGTCGGGAGGTCCGGCCGCTCCAGCGGGAGCTGGAGTCCTGCCTCCGTGACCAGGCGTTGGCGGAGGGATACCTTCTCCGCCGAGACGACGCCGTGCGTTATGGACAGAGCAACCGAATGATGACCGTCAACCTTCGCTACGACTCCGGAACCGTCGGGAACGGGCTCGTGAAGGTTCAAGTCAACTTCGACGAGCCGTTGGTGTTCCCGACCGTTGTAACTGAAGCGAGGAGCCTGCTCCGGAAGGAGATCCCACCGGAACTTCGACTCTTCGAGGGCGATCCGGTGGCGGATTACGCAGCGCCGATTCGGCTGTGCGCGTATGATCCTCGTGAAATCCTGGCGGAGAAGTGCCGAGCCATCCTCACCCGAACCGCTGCGAAGAGCAGGGATCTCGTGGATCTCTTTCTGCTCGAAACCCAGCGAGGTCTTCGAGTGGAGGCCCACCGATCGGCGATTATCGAGAAGACGCGCCATGCGGTGGTCGCCGTGTCTCGGTATCGCGAGCAGGCCGAATCCTTCGGTGAGAAGGAGCCGTTGCTACTGGACGAGGAGGTTCAGCCGATGCTTCTCAAGCCGATTGACCCGCGAGCCTTTCGCTCCTATCGTCGGCGACTGGTGCCGTTCTTGGAAGGACTCCTGCCCGCGATCCTCGACTGAGGCCCTCCGCGAGACCCCCCAGCTTTCGGGGATTCGAACACCGTACGCGTCTGCTGGCCGAGGACGGGAGCCGAATTGGGTGGGGGGGGGAACCGAACAGGGGAGACAAGAGGGCAATCCTCCATCCTTCGGACGAATGGGCCCGGTCGGATTTGAACCGACGACCTCCCGGTTATCAGCCGGGTGCTCCAGCCAAACTAAGCTACGGGCCCAATTTTGCTCCGCACTGTGTCTATGTATCACCGCGACCTGTCGTTCTACGTTGACCGCGCTTCCCCCCCGTGAAGGCCGCCCAAGTCAAGCTGCTCGCCGACACCCGAGTCAAGCGGTGGTATAAGGACCGCCCGAAGAGCACGGCGGACTCGTACCTCGCGAACATAGAATTGATTCTTCGCCCGTGCGGCGCCTCGCTCGACCGAATGGTCGAACTGGCCCGGGCACGGCGGAACGGCCTCGAGTAGGAAGGCCGCTGCACCGACCTGATCCAGCAGTGGGTCGACACGCGGCGGAACACCGGTCGACCGGACTCGTACATCTCGACCACGTGATAGGCGCTCACGACGCTCCTAGCTTCGGTCGAGGCGGCCCTCTCCTGGAAGCCGACGCGCAACGTCCGGTCCTCGACCACGATCATGGACGAGATCGTGCCGACCCCTAACTAACTCCGGGTGGTGCTCGACCGGACGACGCCGGCCCGGAACCGCGCGACCGTCCTGTTCCTCGCGACGACTACCGTGCGCTCCGGTGTGCCTGGCGCCCGAGGGTTCCGAACGGTCTCCGACTCCAGGACCTGCCGGACCTCGACTTCGGGAAGCTGTCCTTCCGGTGCGTCCCGTCCAAGATCGTGGCCCCTGAGGAGCTCTCGAACCCCGGGGACGCGTACCTCACCTTCGGCACTCACCACGTGGCCCATGCGCTGCCGTCCTCCCTCCGAGTCCGGCGGAACGACCGGGGCGAGCGGTTGACCGGGAATCCGCGGTGATCGCACCTGAGCCGAGGATGGCCCGGGAGCACGCCCGGCCCGCTGCGGTCGGCACGTCGTTCCTCTCCGAGAACGGGCTCGCGACCACCATCGGGACCGTGCCACGGAAGGTGCGACCGGCCGGCGTCCGCTGGCGGACCTACGTGCCACGTTCGTTCGCTTCGTCGCAGTTGATGGTGGCGGAGAACGCGCAGAGGATCACCCGCGACGAGCGCGAGTTCCTGATGGGTCACACTGCCGACGTCGGGACCCGGTACGACCTCGCGAAGGGGCGGACGCGTTCAGACCTCGAAGAGCAGGTCCGTGAAGCGTACGCTCGGACGAGCGAATGGTTCCTCCGGATCCTGACGGTATCCGACGCGAGCGTCGACTACCGCCCGATCCTTCGGGCCCTGCTCGCCAGCGACGGCTGCTCGAAGAAGGAGGTCGACGCGACGGACGACCGGAACGAAGAGCGCGTGATCGAGGCGATCCGCGCGAAGCGTGCTCAGTCCGCGTCGGCCCCGGTTCCGAAGGCGAGCGGATGGGTCTGGTAACTACTTATACTTACCTTGTATCAATAACGTCGATGGAAGTCGAAGTGTTTGCGTTTCAGGCACCCGGCGAGGCGCCATTGCCTCGGGATGTATTCGTTCCGGTGCCGGCCCCAGCCCACCGACCTCGTCAGCCGTACCGGGTGCGAATAGAAACGCCGGAGGCCGTCGTCGTCGCCCGCCGTCGGGGCGTGGAGGTCTACGCGCTGACGGGCGCCGTCCCGACCCGGTTCCACTACCCGATGACCCTCGGTCCGATTCTCTTCGTCGCGGATACGTGGCGGAATGCGATCTCGACCCGGTACCCGATGTATCCGTATCACGACGCAGCGGCGCTCCGACGGCCGGCGTTCGAAGACCTCGTCACGATGGTCACCGCGGTAGATCCGGCAGCCGGTCGAGCGATGCTGAAGAGGAACCCGAAGACGTACGACCGTGAGAAGATTACGCTCGCGATCGTTCGGGAAGGGCTGACCCGGTGGGCGACCGCGCTCCGATTCCAGGAGTTCGTCCCGGCGATCCCCAAGATCGGCACGCCCGAGATCCTCCGAGTCGTTCGCCAGGGCGACCGGGAGAATCATGGATGAACTGCCGCTCACGCTCGGGCAGATCGAGCAGATTATCCAACGGATCCGGGCGACGGGCGTTCCCTATCTGTTGGTCGGCGGCGAGGCGGTGGTGAGTTCCGGCGTCTTTTCCCAGACGCAGGACCTCGACGTGATGGTCGCCGTGCGGAACTTCGCCGAGATGATACGGAAACTCAAAGCGGATCCGCTCTTCGGGACCCCCGATCGTGTCGGGTGGGTCGCAAAATACGAACTCCGCTTCGGCCCTCGCCCGACCGATTACTCCGAGTTCGATCTCCTGAACGGAAAGAAGTACTGCGGCGACCGGACGCCGGATGAGTTCTTCGACTATCTCATGGAGTCCTGGGTGGTTCCTAGCGCGTTCGGGCCGTCGGCTCAGATACCTGCCGTTTGGTACACTCGCTTGATGGTGAAGGACGCGGGAGCCAAGTACGTCCGGAAGGTGGTGCGCGACATTCGGGCGGGAGCGTCCATCGATCTGTTCGACGAGGTCCGTGAGATCGCTCGTTACTGCGGGACCGAAGCGCAGATCGCGCCCAGGATCGAACAGGTACACGAGGTCCTCGCCGAGGTCACCTGATCGGTCGTCACGGACGACCGGGCGCGCGGGCGCCGGAGAAGTTGGATCGGCACGCCGGCGAGAGCCGCGACCAACGCCGCCGTCGCCGGACTCGTGCCGACAAACGGTTGAAGCGTCGGGCCCTCTCCGAAGACCGCTCGCACGAACGCCCACAAGATGAGGGGCGACTCTACGGCGGCAACGGTCGCCCTCCAGACCCCGCGCGGCAGCGTGAGCAACGTCTCCCCGCCCCGACTACTCGGTAGACCGTTCATACAGGGTGGGCGCTCCGGGTGTGGCCGGAGAGCGAAGACGTAACCCTTCACGCCACGGCGTGATGGCCCGCCCGGAGCGGCCGTTGCCGCCGGGGACATAGTACGAAATCCTGGGAGCGCTTTCCTCGGTGGCATGAGCAAGTGCCGCCAAGTCCGACCTGTAGGGTACACCGCCGACGAGTGGCGGGTGCACGATCCGGCGGACGAACAGCTCCGCCTCCGGAACGAGCTCCGGCGGGACTAATCGATCGACCTTTCCGAGAGGATCGACGTCGCTCTTACGGTTCGCCTTCCTTCGGGCGACCGAGCCGCAGACCCGGAGTCTTCGCACGCCGTAGCGTCGCATGCGTCGGCGAATCGCCCGGCGGTGCGGCGCGAGAATCCCCGGGATCCCGAGCTTCCCTTCGGGCTCGGTTCCCCGCCTCTCCGGTTCGTTCGGATCCTTGAGGAGCTCGGTGATCCTCGGAATCCGGACGGAGGGCCACTGCCACGCTCGCGCGAGAGTAAGGACGCCGTCTCCCCAGTGGATCCGGTCGTGGAGATCGGCGAGCGCCTTCCACGGCACGCGGGGATTCGCCTGCTCGAACTGCCGAGGGAAGTACGACGACCCGTCGTGCCCGGGGTCGTCCGTCCGGAAGTACGCGATCCGGTCGAGCGCGCAACGGAGGCCGTATGGGAGGCCGTTCCGCCCAAGGAAACGCTCGTCGCCGGCAGCGAAGAATTTCTCCCGGCCTTCGGCCACGATCCACGCGACGTGCTCGAACTCCGTTCGCACGACGATCCGACGGTTCTCGACACGGCGTCGGTGGTCGCGCATCTCATGGGTCCGTGGGCGAGGTCGCGCCCCGCTCCCACCCGTGGAACTCCCGGGCCTTGCCGTCGGCCGGTGGCTCGGGGACAGAGTACTCCTTGAGCCGCACGACGAACTGCTCAGTGAGGTCGGAGAAGGTCGCCCCTTCGGCCGTGACGAGCCGGTCCGCGCGGGGATCGAGGGCTTCGGCCCAGTACCCACCGCCGCCCCGGCCGTAGATCCGACACTGGTATTCCCGGACGATGATCTCGGTTCCTTCCGGCATCGGACGCTACCGATACGAGGAGAGGTGAGGCCGGTATTTCGTTTCGTGGCGCGGCCGGGCGAGGTGCGTACCGCTATTCTCGCTTCCGGTCATCGCCGCGTCCCGAGACAGGTGCCTCCGGAACCCGATCGAAATCGCTGGCAGGGGAAGGGATTGGGAAGGGCGGGTCTCGCACCTTCGCGCGATCGCGCCGCACTACCCCAGATGGCGATCCCGGCGCACTTTCTTTCCGCTGGACCGGGAGATCGTTTCTCCGAAGTCGATGTCGAGTCCCTGGGGGCCGATGCGGTACGGGTGCAGACGTGCGTCGTGCCCGCTCCCCCGGAGCTTCTCGACCCCGATCGCCCGCACCGTGGATCCGTCGCGCTCCCAGCGGAAGAGCCGGACGAGTCCCCGGGCCAGTGTGCGCTCCACGGCGTCGACGCTCTCGACCGAGGACTCGACCGTGAGCAGGGTCGTGACCTGGAGGTCCGAGAGGAACCGGAGGAACGTTTGCGCCCCGGCCAGCTCGTCGAACCCCTTCATGCAGAAGTACTGCAGCGCGGTGAGGGAGTCGATCACGATCCGCGAGTAGCCCCGTCGGTCGACCTCGCTGCGGAGCATCTGCTCGAGCGCGGTGATCGTCACCTCGACCCCCGTGAGCTCGGGAGTGCGCCGGATCACCCAGGGGACCCGCGCGAACGGGAGGGCCGAACGCACCGACGCGATGTCCTTGAACGGAACGTGCTCGTAGTGCATCACGTCCGGGATCGCGTCGAAGACGTCGATGCGGCCGAACTCGGGGCCCATCCCGCGGTGGTTGAACCGGCACTCGTTCGGCGGTTCCTCGAGCGTGACCAAGAGGCACGGCTCTCCTCGGCGGATCCCCTCGCAGAGGAACTCGAGCGCGAGCGTCGTCTTGCCCGTGCCGGCCGGTCCGACGATCAGGTACGGACGCCGGGCGATCAGTCCGCCGTCGAGCATCTGGTCGAGACCGGCATTCCCCGTCGAGATGCGGGGTTCCGCGTTCGGGGGCAACGGATCGGTCGTGACTCGGCGACACCCCTACGGTGGGTCGCCTTCGGGGAGCGTCACCGGTGCGTCCGGAAGGTCCGATGGCCCAGATGTACTTTCGGGCAGGCACCCAGCCGGTGCTCGTGGCTCCGACCTTCCGGATGTTCGCTCCATCCACGCGGATTCAGTGGCCGGTTGCAGCGGACGGATTGTGACCCGCGTCAGTGACCCGCGTTCCGAGACCGATCACGGCAGTCATCATGGCCCGTCGACCACTAAGGGCCCGCTACGAAACAATAGATGTAGTAGCTCACGAGTCTGGCACTTGGCCGTGATCGGTCGACTCTGTTCCTAGCGTACTCAAGTTAGAAATCCGGGAACCCATTACCTCGGTGCCCGAGGGCACCTCGGGCGATTCGGAGTTCCTCCTCCGCCTCGAGTCCGGAACGACACCCTTCGTCATCGAGAACGAGGAGCAACGCCGCGAGCTGCTTCGGAAGCTCAAGCGTCTTGAGGAGCTCGAGGAGGAGAACCGGCGGCTGAAGGAGGAACTCCGTCGGCTCAAGACGGCCCCTCCTCTGTTGGCCGCCTCCGATCGCACCGCCGAGGCCGGCGGGGTGCCCTCGAGCCGAACCTTCTACCGACAACCCCGACCCGAGGGGAAGGGGCGCCCGTCGGGCGGTCAGCCGGGCCATGGGGGCCACGGACGGACGCGGCCCCTACCCGACGCTCCGTCGGTCCGCGTGGCCCTCGAACGCTGCC
>JASHQY010000136.1 GCA_030038885.1 Thermoplasmata archaeon
GGCCGACCGGGGATCCACGCCCAGAAAGAAGCCCCTCGTGCGCGGGACTCCCGACGGGGGTCCTCCGCGGCCGCACCGCGAAGGTATCGCGCGTCGAGGGGGTCGGATCTCGAAAGGGCCGAAGGGCATCCGGGCGGCCGGTGGCCGCGATTCGCCCTGCACCCCGCCGACGGGTGGAGAATTGCCGAGCCGTCGCGACTCGTTGCCCTACCTTGGAGGCCGGGAGGTGTCTCGAACGTAGCTCCGTACCATGGGGTCGCGGATCGTATACCGGTGCCCCGTTTCCGAGATCAGTTCGGCCGCCCGGAGACTTCGCAATACATTCCCCAGGCTATTGTCGTTCACATGACCGCCCCTTCGCGCGGCCAACGCCGACTTCACCTCGGCCCACGACGCCCCACCGGCCACTACGCGAAGTACCTGCCAATAACTGTCCCGATCGCGAGAGTCGAGGAAGTGAGACAGCTCGCTTCTCGCGACCTTCCTTCCTTCGTCCAGCGTCGCGCGCTCTGCCGCATCCACAGACATCCTCCCGACCGTCAGGTGATTGCCAAACAGGGTGAGCCACCCGGGCGTCCCGTCCAAGGAGCGGTCGACCACCGACTCGAGCAACGGCCGATGGATCGGGAGGCCGTACTCCTGGGTCCCCCGACGCAGGAATCCGAGGGAGGTCTCCCGGTCGAACGGCTCGAGCTGGATTCGGGCGGGAGGCCGGCCGTAGAGCGGGGAATCGGCGGAGGGTGCGAGCAAGGTGCGAAGGATGCCGAAGTACGACCCCGTGAGCACGAAGACGACCCCGGGATGGGTGTTGAAGACCTGGCCCAGTACTTTCAGGAACGGCCCGGAGACCGTAGCCAGCTCCTGAACCTCATCCAAGATGATCACGCTCCGGTGGGCTTCGTCACCGATGACGCGCACGAGGTCGGCCGTCGAGTTCATGGGTCGAGGCGCGGGCGCCATGGAGATCCCGGAGCCGGCGATCGAGACCCCGGTGACCCGGCGAAGGCCCTCTCGTATTCGACGCAGCAGCGGCGGGTTCGAATTCAGCCCGTTGACCAAGGCCCCGAGTAGGCCCGAAGTACCCCGGACGCCCCACAGGTTCACGTAGACCGTGGATTCCTTGGACTGGTGGGCGGCGGCCTTCGCCAGGCTCGTCTTTCCCACCATTCGAGGACCGAGGATTACCGACCAGCGGCCCTCTCGGATCAGCCGTACCAGCGTCTCGAGTTCTGCGTCCCGGCCGAACAGCGTCCGGCGCGAGTCCTTCGGCGTGAGATCGAAGAGCGGCATTACTTAACCCCCATAAGTGATTAACCTACTTAAGCCGTCAGCGTCGACTGGGCGGTGGAGAGTGTGCCGGGACGGACATGCCCCAGTGAAGGGGCCCCGAGCCGGACGGCACCGTGTACCTCGTCTCGGTAGGACCTATCGTCGATGCTCGAAGTTCCCGTTCGAGCTCGGGCGCGAGCCGTCGGCGCCAGAGCGTCGAGTCGCCCCCCGCGATCGCGGTGGCTCGGAGGCGCATCTACCCGACCGCTTCGAACGTCTACATCCGTTTCAGCTCGAGAGGAAGTTCCTCGATCTTCGCCTTGAGCTGGCGAGGCTCAGCGTGAGGCTCCTGGATCCGTCGCTTCTAGCGTCTTGACGTACTTGGGGTCGGTCGAGGTCTCGGCGTACGTACTGGACAGAGAACTAACGGCCGTGCCTCATCGCAACTCCTTCCGCGTTCCATGACCCCCGGCGACGGAAGCGGTGCTTCCCAGTGCAGTGACAGGGGCCCTTGGACCGCACCCTCCCACCCTCGATGAATCGTACCCCCCTACAGTTCGTTACGCCCGGTCGCCTGGTCGAGGCCTCGCCCCGACTGGGTGCGATATACCTTGCGACCACGTCCCGTCGTCGCCCCGGCACCGCACGACCCGCCGTCAGCGAGAGTGTGTTTTAATGCGCATCACTACGTATTACGCTAATTGCCGAATACAAAATCGTCTTTCGCCGTTTCCATCGACATTAACTTTAATATAGCAGACCCCCGCCATAGCGTCCCCCGCGGGTCAAGCGACCCATCGGAGGAAAAGCGGAATGAACGTCTTTGGACAGAGAGAACGAAGCTGGAGAAAGGCGCGGAAGCGCGCGGTTTCGCCGATCATCGCGACGATCTTGCTCGTTGCGATCACGGTCGTCCTGGCCGCCGTGCTGTACGTGCTGATCTCGGGACTGACGCACGGAACGGGGGCGGCACCCCTGGGAACGAACTTCGGTTGGGGAACTCCCGTCAACACAACGGGGGTTGCTTCGGAAGGGTGCGGGTCTGGGACGAGTGAGTTCTGCTACAGCATCGAGATTCCGAGTTCGACGGTGACCACCGCGAACATCGTTCTCGCGCTGCGGAACAGCGCAGGGGCTACGATTGCGTGGCCCGCCAGCGGTACCACCTCGACCACCTGCGTTTCCACGACCGCTCAGAGCGCCACCAACGCGTGTGGGTCGACTAGCGCCGGCGTGACCGCGAGCCAGATCGTTCTGATCAGCCCGACGCTTTCGACCCCAGTCGCTGCCTATAACACCGGAACTTCCGGGTGGGTACTCTCCACCGGGTTCAGTGGCTCAATCGGCGGTGGCTACTCGGTCGTGATCTTCCTCAAGGGAGGCGCCGGGATCAACGCGGGGCTGTTTGGCTACGAGCTAGTGGCGATTGGCGCAAGCGGCTACTCGGGTAGTGTTCCGTCGACCGCTTTCTCGTAAAGAGAGGTACGTCGGTCGACCAAAGGTAGCAGCTCGCCGCGTAAGCGGCAGGGTTGGACGGCAACCACTTCCCCCCTTCTCTTCATGCTCTAAAAGAAAGGAGGCTTACGCCCTAACAAATCGGGCCGGCGCGCCAGCACGCAGTTTGGGAACTCGAACGCGTATCTAGACTCCACGCCACCTAGGCTCAGGTATTCCGTTGTCCTCAAGCTGATCGAACACTTTGATTTGGAAGAAATGGTCGGCAAGGAAGATGCAGAA
>JASHQY010000137.1 GCA_030038885.1 Thermoplasmata archaeon
TCCCGCGAACGACGGGGCGAGCTTCTTCGGGTTGAGCGCGACGATCCGCGCGACCACGCCGGCGTCGATCATCTCCTCCGCGAGCCGCGGCGTCGGGCGCCCCCACAACGGGAACACCGGTGCGACGCCCGTGCCGCGGAGCTTCTCCTCCCGGTAGGCGCGGATGTCCTCGAGGAACAGGTCGCCGAAGACGACACGCGTCACGCCCTCGTCGCGCAGCCGACCCATCATCGCCCCCATCGCCCGCTCGTAGACCTCGTTCGGGCAGGGCGAGGGGATCGGCACCTTGTACAGCGGGAGGCCGGCGGCCCGGCCCTGGGCATCGAGGACCGCTTCGCGCACGCCGTGCATCGAGACCCGCCCGTACGTCGTCGTCAGGGTCGTCAGGAGCCCGACGACGTTCAACTCCCCGGCGCGGCGCACCTCGTAGAGCGAGAACGCGGAGTCCTTGCCGCTGCTCCAGGATACGACCGCGCGCGGACGCGGATCGGGCTCCGGGACCCGGCCGGTCATCGTCCTCCGAAATCGGAGAGGTGGCGCTGCGCGGGCTTGCGAGTGCGATCGGGCGCGTTCGCCGCCGCCTCGGTCCGAGGCGTCGTCTCGGACCGGGACGCGCGCTCCGACGCCGCCGTCGAGCGTCCCGGGGCCGCCTCCTCCGTTCCGCGGTCGGCGAGCAGCCGACGGACGAAGGGACCGTCCACTTCGGTGCCTCCGAGGTAGGCCAGCTCCTCCGGGGCGAGCTCGAGCTCCCGGGCGAGGGCGCGTGCCTCCTCGATGCGCTCGGGCCGGGCCGGGCGGCTCGCGGCGGCCTCGAAGAGCCCCTCGAGGAACGGGAGGACCGCGTCGCGGGTCTTCGCGCGGGAGAGGTGGAGGTGCGCCGCGGCCTTGCGGACGACCCCCTCGCGCACCGCGCGCACCGCGCGCGTCGCCCCCATCGCCGCGAGGAAGCGCGGGAATTGGGCCCGGACGGTCGGAACGGTCGGCGCGTCCCGGATCGCGAGCCCGACGCCGCCGGTCAGGAGCTCGGACGCGTAGCTCCACAGCCCCCAGACCCGGTGCTGGCGGGCTCGGGCGAGCGAGCGCTCGGCCCGCTCGACCCGGTCGAATCCGGCCGCCCGATGCGCCCGGTCCGCGGCGAAGTGAGGCACGTTCTCCTCGATCCAGGGCAGGAGGTCGTCCGGCGGCGCGTCGAGCCGGTCCTGGACCTCGATCGACCGGAAGTACCGGCACGCGGTCAGCACGTCCTCGGTGAGCGCGGCGAAGTCCGCTGACCGGTCCCGGGTCCCGAGGAGGGACTCCTGGAGCGGGCCGCGCGGGAGGGGCGCGATCGCCTCGAGGTCGTTCAGCGCCGCCCGCAGATCGCCGCGCGCCCGGCGCACGATCGCGTCGATCGCCCCCGGAACGAGGTCGAGCCGCTCCGAGCGCGCGATCGACGCGAGCCGGGCCGCGAGCTCGGCGTCCCGGATCGGGAAGAACCGGATGCGCACGACCGAGTTCCGAAAGACCGCCGAGGAGCGACCGAGGACGCGCTCGTCGTTGACCGTCAGGATCAGCGGCTGGCGGGTCGCGCGGACAAGCCGGGCGATCGCGGCGAGGCCCCCTCGGTCGGACGTGTCCGCGGGGCGCGCGGCCGCGCTCCGCCACTCGTCGAGATCCTTGCGGGCGGAAGGAAGACGCGCCCACGCGTGATTCCCGGGGGACCGCGGGACCGCGTCCCACGAGCCGAGCGGGGCCGGCTTCGCGTCGGGGGCGAGACCCCATGCGGCGTTCAGCGCGTCCACGGTCCCGTACCGCCCCCGGAGGAACTCCCGAAGGCTCGGGGGCGCCGGCGCCGCGCGGGCGGGCTCGCCGGACCGGCCGCTCAGCGAATCGGCCTCGTCGAGCAGGATCAGCGAGCGCCGTCGGCCGCCCCCGCCCGGCACCTCCAGCAGCGAGTGGGTGATCGACGCGCGGCCGGCGACCTGCTCGATCGCCCGCTCGTTGCGGGCGTCCGACGCGTTCATCTCGACGACCGACCAGCCGAAGTCGGCGGCGAGCGCGAGCGCCGCGCTGGTCTTCCCGACGCCGGGCGGCCCGGCGAGCAGTGCGGCGCGCTGGACGGGCGGCTCGCCCCGATCCCACGCCTCGGCCCACGCCCGGAGCTGGGCCCGGGCCGGCACGTTGCCGACGATCTCGGCGAGCCGCCGGGGGCGCAGGCGCTCGGTCAACGGGAGCCGCGAGGGCTCGGAGGGCATCGTGCACGCAAGGCGGTGCGCGCTTAAGCCGTGCCGTCCGTGTCCGGGCGCGCCCCCGCCGGGCGGGGACAAACGCATAGAACTCGACGCGCTCGACCGAGACGCGAGCCGAGCGAAGATGGTCGATCCCCCTCCGATGGAGCGCCGCCCGGTCCCCGGGACGCGCCTCCGGACCTCGCCGCTGGCCGTTCGCCTCGACGCGTCCCCGACCGCGTTCCCGGAACCGGACGAAGCGGTGGTGGCGCGGATCGCGCGCGTCCGGCGCGGAGGCATCACGACATTCGAGGTCGGGACCGGGCCGCACTCCGCCCGGGTCGAGCGCTGGCTCGCGAGGGCGTTTCCGTCCGAGGACGAGGACCTGGCGATCCTCGCGGACCGCTCGTCCGAGGGGCTGGCGCAGGAGGAGGGTGCCGCGCACCCGCCCGCCACGAACGACACCCTCGAGCGCCTCCTGCGACGATCGATCTCCGCGAGCGCGTCTCGGCTCTCGCCCCACGCGATCGACCTCCTGGTCTGGCACTCCCGCCCCGAGGACCCCGACGGGGACGCTCGCGCGCATCGAGCGCTCGAGCAGCTCCGGACGGAGGGCGTTGTCCAGGGCTGGATCCATCGGATCGGTCCTGCCGACCGCCTTCCGCCCACGTCCGAGTCCCGGGCCGCACCCCCGCCGCTCTACGCCGGGCCGCTCTCGGTGCTGGACCATCGCCTGCTCGGAGCGCTCGAGGAGCGGTCGGCCCGTACGCCGTTCGGCTTCTTCGCCGACGACCCCCTCGGTCGGGGGCGGCTCGACGGGAGTGAGTTCGGGCGCTCGCTGGCGGAACGCGCGCCCGGTGAGCCGCCGCGGACCGTGGCCGAACTCCAACGGGAGTTCGACCCGGTCCTCCGGCTCGCGTTCCTCACGGGGGGGTCCCGTAGGACCCTCGCCCAAGCATCGCTGCGCTTCGCGCTCCACTGGCCGTGGGTGTGCTCGGCGATCGTTCCGCTACCCCCGCCCGAGCGGCTCGCGGAGCTCGAGCGGTGGGCGGTGGTCCCT
>JASHQY010000138.1 GCA_030038885.1 Thermoplasmata archaeon
GCCGCGATCGCCCGCGCCCACGGGAAGAGCCCGGCCCAGGTCCTGCTGCGCTGGGGACTCCAGCACGATCTGGTCGAGCTGCCGAAGTCCGTCCACGCGGAACGGATCCGCGAGAACGCCGCCCTGTACGACTTCGCGCTCACCGAGGCGGAGCTGCGGGCGCTGGATGGGCTCCGCGGCGGCGGCCGCATCGGGAAGCTCGACCCGGCGAACCTCCCATGACGGCGATTCCACGGGGCGAGTTTATAAGCCCCGGAAGCCCCCGTCGAGTAGGGCCATGGTAACGGTCGAGGTCGCTCACGCGAAGTGCACCGGCTGCAGCCACTGTCGCGATGTCTGCCCGGTCACGGTGTTCGAGATGCAGCCGCGGGAGAACTGGCCCAACGTCGTCGACGACCCGGCGGTCGCGGCGAAGTTCCAGTTCCGCGCCGAGAAGTCCGCCGTCATCCACGGGCCGGACTGCATCATGTGCGAGGCCTGCCTGTTCGAGTGCGAGGGCGAGTGCATCACGATCGTCGACGACGAGGGCACGACGCACCAGTCGACGTACAAGTAGCCGCGAACGCGGCGCGCCGCGCCGGTCGGGAGCGTCCCGCCGGTGGCGGACCCTACACCCCGCCGTGGATCGGCCGGTAGAACGCGGACTTCACGACCGGGGGCCCGCCGCCGGGCGGGAACCGCACGCGGACCGCCGACGCGCGGCCGAGCGCGGTGAACTCGAGCGAGTACCAGACCGCGACCCACTCGCCCGCCGCGGAAAGGAACGCCTCGCCGAAGTGGTAGGTCGACGCGATCACTCCGCTCGCCGCCCGCGCGAGGCCGTACGACCAGTCGAGCGCCTCGGCCGCCGAGCGGGGGGCGCCGGTGTGCGGCGGTGGCACGACCGGCGCCTCGACCGCGTGGGGCCCGTCGACGATCCCCCGGCCGAGGACATAGCGGGCCCAGCGGGTCCGCACGCGGTCCGCGATGTTCTCCTCGGAGAGGACGATCCACGCGAACGGGCTGCCGGTCGGCAGGACCGCGGAGAAGCCGGTGCCGGCGAGGCGCCGGCCGACCGCCGCCCGGCCGGCGAGCCGGAGCGCGAAGTACGCCGCGAAGAACGCGATCAGCGCGTAGACGGTCGCGAGGTAGATCGAGAACGCGACGTGGTTCCGCTCGATCCCGAGGAGGAGGTAGAACGAGACGATCGAGACCGCCATCGTGCCGAAGTTGATCGCCCGGTCCGCGTCGAGGTGGAACAGCTCCTTCGAGAACGGCAGGAGCGGCGGGACCGCGAAGTTCGTGAAGCCGTCCTGGAGGATGTGGGCGCACCCGCCGGCCATCATCACGACGAAGTAGACGATCGGCGAACCCGGCGCGAGGTGGGGCGCGATCAGCGCGCC
This sequence comes from Thermoplasmata archaeon, assembly GCA_030038885.1. Lineage (GTDB taxonomy): Archaea > Thermoplasmatota > Thermoplasmata > Lutacidiplasmatales > UBA184 > Lutacidiplasma. The sequence goes on from JASHQY010000138.1 coordinate 1,383, forward strand.
CGCGACCGCGACGATCGTGACCCCGAGGAGCGAGTGCGTGATCCCGTGGTGGCGCAGGATCGGGAAGCGCTTCGCGAGCGGGAAGAACAGCGCGTCCGCGTCCGGCAGGCCGCCGGCGAGCGCGCCGGCCGCGAGGTACGACGGCGCGGCGCCGACGATGCCGAACGTGACGAGGTAGGCGACCAGGACGTGGGTGAACAGGTCCACGCGCGGGGAGGCGGGGCCGCTACAGCAGGCCCTCCTCCATCACCTCGACCGATTCGACGTGCGGGATCTTCGCGAGCGCGTGCTCGGTCGAGTCGAGCACCCCGCCCGCGTCGTCCATCACGACGGACACCAGGAGCGATCGGAGGCCGTACGCGATGTCCTTCACCTGCATTCCGCGGATCGTCACGCCCGCCGGGACGACGCGCGGGATCTCCTGCGCGACCGCCTTCAAGTCGGTGTCGGTCCCCTGGGGCATCAGGCGGAAGAGCACCGCGACCTGCGCCATCGGGGCGACCTCACGGGCCTTCGAAGCCGCACTTCGGGCAGCGGTACGGGACGCTCTGGTCGCGGCAGCGGGCGTCCCGGCCGATCGTCGCCTCGCCGCAGCTCGGGCACGGGAACTGGGTCGCGCCCTTCGCCGGGACCGCCCGACCGCAGGACGTGCAACGGACCACCGGCGCGCTGTCCATCGGATCGGGTCCTCACTTGCGCGTCGGGGTGCGCCGGCGCGCGGCCACCCGGGTGAGGAATATAAAGAGTGCCCCGAAGAACGCGACCGCGCCGGCGACGTACCACAGGTCGTAGTTCGGCGGCGGGCCCGGAAGGTAGAACGTCTCGGAGAACGTCGTCCCCCCGCCCGCGAACGTCACGAGGCCGTGCTCGTTCAGGAGCGAGACCGTGAACGTGTGGTACCCGCTCGCGAGACCGACGGTCGCGTACTGGAACGTCGCGACGTAGGTCGACTTCCCCGTCATCGACGGGACGCTGATCGTGCCGACCGGGGTGCCGTCCAGCTCGACGATCAGCCCGAACGCGAGGATCGTCGCGGAGGTCGTCGAGAGGAGGGTCATCGTGAGCGTGTACGGCTGCACGACGTTCACGTCGTACGTCAGGTTGATCGATTCGTTCGCGCTCTGGTACGTCGACGTGATCTCGACGAGGATCGACAGGACCTCGGTGAGGTTCCCGACCGTCAGCAGCGTCCGCTGGGGGGTCGTCGCGTTCGTGATCCCCGACTCGGTCGGCGTCAGCGACACGCCGGTCGTGTTCGCGCCGGTCACGGACGCGTAGAACGTGACGTTGCCGATCAGCGTCCCGTTCGCCGCGTACGCGGGCCCCCCGGACCCGTTGATGAACAGGTACTTGTTCGAGTTGTAGCCGAAGACCGCCGGCCCGGTGACGTTGCCGGTCACGCCGTTCGTCGCGGCCGCGACCGATCGGGCGGACGCCCCGCCCCCCGGTCCGACGGCGAGGAGGCCGGCCGCGAGCAGCGCGACCGCGCAGAGGACCGCGAGCGCCCGCCTCATCGGCGCGTCCACCTCCGGGTCCGCCACCACCGGTACGTGATCACTCCGACCACCAGCGCGATCGCCGGAACGAACGAGACGAGCGGGACGACCCAGTCCGGCAGGACCGACGGGACCGCCCCGACCGACGGGCCGGTGACCGTCACCGGCGCCGTCCCGTTCGTCGTCCCCGTCGTGACCGAGACGGTCGGGACCGCGAGGGTCGCGGTCGCCTGGAACGAGCCGCTCAGGTTCAGGACCGACGCCTGGACCGTGACCTCCCGGATCGGCGCGAAGATCGAGGAGGCCGACGTGAGGTTGACCGAGTACGAGGAGTTCGAGAACGCGTCCAGCGAGACGACCGGCGACGCGAGGGTCCCCGAGGCGTCCCGGAAGTCGACCGTCCAGCCGCCGGCCGCCAGCTGGTTCGCGTTGACGACCGAGAGCCGGACGGATTCCTCGACGTTGCCGGTGTTCGCGAGGTAGAACGGCACGAGCGCGCGGCTCACGCCGATCTGCGGCGGCGAGCTCGAGGTCGATCCGATCGAGATCCCGTAGTACGCGAGGATGTGGATCGTCGGCGAGAACGAGCCGACCCCGGTGCCGTTCGGCAGCTGAAGGCTGATGACGACCGGCGGGTGCGAGGTCGCGGTGCCCGCCGGCACCTGGATCACGACGCTGGCGCGGAGCGTCGTCCCCCCGGCGCCCGGCAGCAGCGTCACGTTCGTAAACGAGAAGTTGAACTCCCAGTACGAGGGGCTCCCGACCGGGTGGATCGTCACCGGGACGTTGCCGGTGTCCCGGACCGAGAACGCGAACGACGCGGTCCCCGGCGACGTGATCGACGCCGACGCGGACCCGACGACCTGGGCGCTCACGCGCGCGACGTACGTGTAGGCGAGCGCGAGCGTCGTCGCGAGGTTGCCGTTCACGACCTGGACCGACGCGGTCGCGCTCGCGTTCGCCGCGAGCCCGTTCGGCGCGCCGAACGACGCCGCGCGCACCGTGTAGCCACCGACCGGCAGCGCGACGGTCAGCGAGGAGGTCGTCGTGACGTTCGCGTACCGGGCGACGTACCCGAAGGCGTTCGTCACGGTCACGTTGATCGGGCCGAGCAACGGGGCGGCGTCCGCGGGCGCCGCGACCGAGATCGTCGCGGCCCAGGTCGGCGCGAGCGTCACGGCGACCGGGAGGCTCGACGACGCGGAGACGGACGCGGTCGCGAACCCGGCGAGCGGCTCGCTGCCCCCGCCGCCCGCCGCGTAGATCGAGTAGCTGCCCGGGAGGACCCGGGCCGAGAACGAGCCGTTCGAGGACACGAGGATCGTCGTCGCGGGCGCGGTGGACGGGCCGTAGAGGCGCACGGTGCCCGCGACCAGCCCCGGGACCCCGGACGCCGAGAGCGTGCCGTTGAGCCACACGAGCTGGGTCGTCCCGACCATGCGGACGGTGCAGGTCGCGTTCGCGGTCCCCACCACGCACGACGCGCCGGGGGTCGCCACCCACGACTGGTAGTAGGTCCCCGCGACGCCCTCGCCGACCGTCGCCGCGGACACGCTGACGGCGTACGTCTGGGAACCGGGGAGCGGCGCCTGGAACGTCCCGTTCGTCACCGGCACGAGCGCGCTCGCGCCGGTCGAGGTCGTGAGGGTCACGACGGAGTCCGCGACGACCGTCGCCCCGCTCGCCTGGGTCAGGGTGCCCGACAGGAGGTAGCCGGGACTCGTCAGCACGAGGGTCGGCGTCACCGCGCCGGCCGACGAGACCGTCACCGGCACGAGGGTCGCGTACGACGCGGTCCCGGACTCGACCGTCGCGTACGCCGAGTAGCTGCCGACCGGCACGAAGAAGCCCTTCGTGAAGTTCGTGCCGTTGAGGGTCGTGTTGAACGACGGCGAGTCGAGCGTGACCGTCACGTCCGGGAGCGCGCCGCCGGTCGGGAGCGTGATCTTCCCGGTCGAGTTGCGCTGCACGGCGAACGTGAGGGCGACGCGGGCGGACGCCGCCCCGAACGGGACCGTCGGGGAGGCGAGGGACGTCGGCAGGTAGAGCTGCGACGCGTTGCCGGTCCCGGCCCATCCCGTGATCTCGTACGCCCCCGGCGGGAGGGCCACGGTCCACGTCGGGCCGCCGGTGAGCGTGCGGCCGACCGCGGTCGCGCTGCGCGCGGTGACGTTGAGCGTGATCGTCGTGCCGGACGGCACTCCGCTCACGGAGATCGTCACCGGCACGCTCGTCAGCGTCAGCGGGAAGCCGGCCATCGAGCCGAGGCCGTTCGGAGAGATCCCGCACACCGAGGACGCGGCGAACCCGGGCGCTCCGGCGGCGATGCAGTACGAGGTCGCCGACAGCGGCAGCGCGGCCGGGACGTAGAGGGCCGCGGTCCCGTTCGCCGCCGCCAGGACCGTGACGGTCGGCCCGCCGGTGCCGGCGGCGACGGTCACGACCGCCCCGCCCGCCGGGACGCGGACGCTGCCGGTGAGGGTCGTCCCGACGAAGAAGCGGGCCGCGACCGCGACCGACGGTTGGAGGTTCAGCGACGTCGGGTACGTGAGGGAGACCGAGCCGAGCGCGGCGTACGTCGATCCTCCGGACGCGTTCGTCCCCTGGATCGCGAGGACGGAGTACTTACCGGCGGGCAGGTAGAACGTGTACGTCCCGCCGGTCGTCCAAGTGTAGGCGGGGGCACCGGTCGCCGAGTACGCGACGACGGCCGTGCGCGTCGCGTTCCCGCCCGTGCCGACCGTCGGGACGGCGCCCGTCAGCCGGATCGCGGAGCCCAGCGCGATCGGGAGGACCGCGTTCGGCGCGGCGGTCGACGCGGCGACCTGACCGATGCCGGCGGAGAGCGTCGACCCGACGTAGCCGAGGGCGGTGACCGAGTAGTTGCCGACCGGGAGCGCGACCGAGACCGCCCCGTTCGCCCCGGTCGTTCCGCTGGTCCCGTTCGCGCCGGCCCACGTGATCGCCTCGATCGGCGAATTCGACGCGTTCGCGAACGAGGCGATCGGCATGAACTGCACCGGGATCCCGGCCGCCGGTGCGCCGTTCGCCGAGAGCGTGACCGTCACGGTCGAGGTCGTCGCGAGCGTGAGGTTCTGGGCGAGCCCGTCCCCGGGGGCGTCGATCTGCACGCGGACGCCGACCGACTGCTGGAACGTGCCCGGCAGGGTGGCGGTCAACGTGTAGTTGCCGGGAGGGTAGCCGGTGATCGTGAAGTTGCCGGTGGCGTTGGTCGTGTTGCGGAGCTGGATCCCCGGCCCGCCGAGCGTGACGACCGCCCCGTTCGCGGGCGTTCCGCCGGACGTGAACACGGTCCCGTGCACGGTACCGGCGGTCAGGCCGACCGTGCCGTTGGTCGGCGTCCCGGCGGCGACCGTGAGCGGCGTCTCGGTGAAGTTGTACCCGGCGAAGATCACGTTGTAGTTGTAGACCCCGGGCGCGATGTTCGAGAGCGAGAACGAGCCGCTCGCGTCGGTCGTCGCGGTGACCTTCGAGAGGTTGCTGCCGGAGCCCCAGAGGATCACGCGGGCGCCGCCGAGGACCGGGTCCGGCGGGACGAACGCCGAGTTGTTCGCCTCGTTGTAGTACACGAACCCCGAGACCGAGCCGCCGGGGATCGTGATCGTCCGCTGCACGCTCGGGGCGTTGAGCGAGAGCCCGACCGCGTTCGGGACCGAGAGGTTTACCTCCTTCAGCAGGACGTTGCCCTGCTGGCTGAGCCCCTCGAACGTGCCGGTCGTCACGTTGAGGGTGTCGTTGCCCGGCGGCAGCACGACCGTGAACGAGCCGTCGGGCGCGGTCGTGACCGTCATGTGGGGGATCCCCCACTGGTCGAACACCGTCACGCGGGCGCCGCCGACCGGAGCGCCGTTCGCGAGCTGGACCTCCCCGTACAGGGTCTGCCCGGGGTAGTACTCGAGCATCGACTCCCCGCCGGAGAAGTACATCGACGCGGTCGTGTTCGCGGTCCCGACGCCGGAGGCGGCGAGGGCGAGCGCCTCGGGCTTGTTCATCGCGGTGTAGCAGCTCGCGGTCGGCGCGACCCCCGAGGCGTTCGCGCAGTAGTACGCCGTCTGGTAGACGACCTCGAAGTGCTGGAGCATCCATCCGGGCTCGGGCGCGTCGCTCCCGGCCGCTCCCTCGAGGCCCGGGATCCCGTCCGCGAGGCCGATCTGGGTCCCGTTGAACCCGAAGTACGTGCGGTAGATCATCGACTGATAGAACGGCGTGAAATAATTGATGTAGTAGTCCACCGGCGAGACGTCGGCGGGCACCGAACCGAGCGGGTAGTAGTTCCCGTCCGATCCCAGCACGGTGACGTTGAAGAACGTGCTCGGGAGGCCCGACGCGGTGACGATCCGTCCGGTGAGGTCCGCGGGCGCGTAGTAGATCCCGGTGTCGCTCCCGCTGAACGGGATCAGTCGGCTGTCGGCGAGGTCGTAGCGGATCGACCAGCCGGTGTACGACATGATGTCGTCGTAGATCTTCGAGACCCCGTCGAGCGTCTGCGACGTCGCGAGGAAGTACGACATCGCGAGGTACATCGCGTTGTTGTCGGTGAGCGTCGACGGGTTCACCGGCAGGTAGCGCTCGGGGTGCGCGACCACGAGCGAGTAGTCGTAGCTCTGGTTGGCGAGCAGGTTGTGCAGGTTCGTGAGGTTGAGGCCGTCCCCCGCGAGGATCGTGTTCAGCGCGGGCGGCAGGTACAGGTCCCCGCTCGCGGTCTGCTCGGCGGACAGGAGGGTCGTCGCGAGGACCGCGATCGCGTTCGACTCGTTCTGCGCCAGGAGGAACTGCCCCGCCGGATTGATCCCGTTCTGGAAGTTGTCCGCGACGCTCGGGTGCTCGCCCTGGTCGATCGTCTGGAACCCGTAGTCCCACCAGCTGACCAGCGCCGGCCGCAGCGATTCGGGGACGTTCGTGTCCTGCTCGGCGAGCCAGTTGTACCCGGCGCTGTCGTACTGGTTCGACGTGTCGATCGAGGTGCCCGCCGCGCCGAAGTAGTTCTCGGCGGTCGAGCTGTTCCCTTTGAGGAACGACGGGAGCGAGTCGTAGACCTGGCCGGAGAGCTGGTCCTTCGTGTTGCCGGGAATCCCCGCGTCGATCGAGATCCAGACGTTGGGGAGGATGATGACCATCACGAGGAGCAGCACGAGCACGTGCCGGGGCTTGAACGCCTTCCGGAACGCCGCGGCCTGGCTCCGACGGTCGGAGAGCGACGCGACCGTGCGCCGGAGCTCGGGGTACTGGCCGACGTCGAGCGCCCGGTGGATCGCCTCGGCGGGGAGGAGCGCGAAGGCCGGCGAGCCAAGGAGGAAGAACTTCGCCGCCGAGATCGGCAGGTAGATCGAGAGGATCACGAAGACGAGGAACGCGATGTGGTAGCGCTTGAACCGCCCCTTCGCGAGCAGGTACACGAAGATCGCGATCCCTACGAACGCGAGGAAGAACGTCACGACCCCGTAGCCGACCACGAGCTCGTCGATCGACGGCGCCTGCGCCTCGGCGACGGTCGAGTAGATCAGGGTCTTCGCGAAGTAGCCCTGGCCCGTGACGATGTTCGTGAAGTACGTCGGCTCGAACACCGCGAGGAACGCCGCCGCCGCGACCACGAGGAGTCCGAGGACCGGGATCGAGAACACCCACGGGACGTCCCGCAGCAACAGGAACGGGAGCAGCAGCGCGAGGACGCCGAAGAACAGGAGCAGCGGAAGGTCGAACCACGCCGCGAACTGGTGCTGCGCGAGGTAGTACGGCATCGCCATCGGGAAGCCGACCAGCCCGATGATCGCCGTCACGAGGTAGAGGCCGGTCGAATCGACGTGACGGATCCGCTCGACGATCATCGCGATCAGGAGCGTCACGCCGATCACGACGACCGCGTACGTGTACCCCTGCCACGCGAGCGCGAGCGCGCCGAGACAGACCCCCGTGAAGACCGCCCACTTCACCGCGGTGCGCTCGCCGCGGAAGAACGCCCGGACGCCGGGCCAGTACTGCGACGGGTGCCGGTAGCTCTCGATCCAGCGGTGCGACCCGACGGCCTTCAGCGTGCGGAGGTACGCGTAGACCGTGACGAGGATGATGAACGTGTAGAACGACAGGTAGTTCGCGTAGCCGAAGATCGAGGAATCGATGTTCGCGCTGAGGAAGGGGAAGATCAGGGCCGCGATGAGCCCCATCCGCTTGCTGCTGACCTCCCGCCCGATCAGATAGACGGGGAAGACCTCGAGCGCCGCCCAGAGCGGGGCCTGCAGGTCGAGGAACCACGCCCCCGCGACGACGGCGTTGCCGCCCCAGAGCGGGGCGAAGACGAGTCCCAGGACGGCGTTCATCCAGTCGAAGAGCGGTTCCCGCGGGTTGTACCCCCCGACGGGGTAGTGGAGCAACGGGTCGAACACCAGGTTCTGGTGGTTGAGGATGATGTACGTCGTGACGCGCGAGTGGTAGTACGAGTCCGATCCGCCCGCGTAGCTGAACAGCGGGCCGAACTGCTGGATGATCGGGTACGTCCAGATCGTCCGGATGGCGAACGCCATCCCGAAGGCGGCCAGCAGGATGGCGACCGTCCATCCGTGACGGCGCCACCAGCCTGTGCGCGACGACTCCATTCTCGCGGCTCTCCCCGAACCGGCGGCGCGCGAGACCTGGGGGGTGTATAAATAGGCTCTCCCGAGAGAAGCTCCGGTTCCCGCGCCGACCGTCTCCCAGCCCCGGACACCGACCAAGGTTCACCGCGCGGCCCGAGACCTCCTCGCCCGGCGGACCACCCGCGGCCCAGACGGGGCGAGAGCGGCCCCGAGCCTAGTCGAGCGCGCGGAAGCGGTAGAACACCCGGCCGTCGCCGAGGTCGAACGGCTCGACCCGGACCCTTCCTCCGACCCGGAGCTCGGTCCAGGGCCGACCCTCGATCCGGCCGAACAACCGCAGCGGCACTCCGTCCAGGTCGACGAGCCCCACCGCGAACGGAACGTCCGCGTCGAGCCCCAGCGGCGCGCCCCCGAGGACCGCGCTGAACGCGTAGATCCGCCCGACCTCGGGCAGGTCGACCCAGGAGAGCTCCTCGGAGTGGCAGTGGGGGCAGGCGGTCCGGGGGGGCCAGTGCCACTCGCCGTCCTTCGGGCACCGCGTGGTCGACAGACGGCCCTCCCGCAGCCGGTCGTAGAACCGCGAGAGCCGGGTCTGCTCCGGCCCTTCGAGCGGGAAGAAGTCGAGCAGGAACGGCCGCTTCTCCGGGGGGCG
>JASHQY010000139.1 GCA_030038885.1 Thermoplasmata archaeon
CGCATCCCGTGAGCCAGAGGCAGGGGCCGTCCTTCTGGCCGTTGACCACGACGAACGGGAGGTTCTCGGGCGATCCGTCCGGATGCTCGGCGACCGGGAGGTAGCCGGAGACCTTCGTTCCCGGCGCTCCCGAGACCCCGAGGGCCGTTGTCAGGTCCGACCCCACCTCGAGAACACCCCCGCCGCCCGGGTAGGCACCGAGCGATATAAACTGTACTTAGTGGCCCCCTAGGAGCGTAGCGAAGAATCGGTTCGCGAGCGGGGCACCGAAAGACTCTATAGTCGAATTCCCTGCTCCGGCGCAGGGCACGCATGGCGCTGGAAGAGAGCCTCCGGCTGATCGAGAACGAGATGTCTGCGCTGAACGATCGGGACTGGGACCGCTACGAGCGGTGTTTCGCCACGAAGGTCGAGACGCTGGAGCCGGACGAGGCGGATCCCATCCTGGGCCGAACGAGGCTCCGAGACCGGGTGGTCAAGTACATCGGGGCGTTTCCGGACCTGAAGCTCGTCAAGGAACGCCTCTTCGGTACGGTCACCGGAGAGTGGGTCGTGCTCAACAGCCTGTTCAACGGGACCCACCGCGGGACCCTGACCCTGCCCGACGGTTCCAAGGTTCCGCCCACCGGACGCAAGGTGAGCATCCATGGCTGCTCGATCTTCCGCATCGAGGGCGGGCAGATCCAGCAGTTCATCGGGTACTACGATCAGGTCGAGATGTTCTCCCAGCTGGGGCTGACCGTCAAGGTGTCCCCCGGATAGCTCTCCTGGCCCTGGGGGGAAGGGGCGGAAGCCGGCGCGGGATCCAAGGAGTGGGAACATCACGCGAGTGCGTTCGGGGATGAGGGGAACCGGGGGCGACGCGATGGACCGGGTGCCGTTGGGGCGATCGGACGCCCGGATCTCCCCGATCGGCTTCGGAACCTGGCAGGCGGGAGACGACACCTGGGGCCCGGACGTCAACGATCGGGACTGCGCCCGGGCGCTCGCGGCCGGGGCGAGCCTCGGCGTCTCGCTCGTCGACACGGCGGAGAACTACGGCCGGGGCCACGCCGAGGAGGTGGTGGGGCAGGCCGTGCGGCTCGCGGGTCGTCGCGCGCTGTTCCTGGCGACGAAGGTCTCCGAGCATCACCTCCATCCGGACGACATCGCGCAGGCCTGCCGACGAAGCCTGCGACGCCTGGGGGTTCGGGCGATCGACCTCTACCAGGTGCACTGGACCGATCCCTACGACCAGGTCCCGCTCCGGCACACGATGCGGGCCATGGAGCGGCTGGAGCGGGAGGGCTTGGTCCGCCACATCGGGGTCAGCAACTTCGCGGTCCGAGACCTGGTGGAGGCCCGCTCGGCCCTCTCGCGGACCGACATCGTGTCGAACCAGGTGCAGTACAACCTCCTGCATCGGGACATCGAAGAGGAGGTGCTGCCCTACTGCGCGCGGGAAGGGATCTCGGTTCTGGCCTACAGCCCGCTGGCGCGGGGACTCCTCGCGGGCCGGTACAACGCCCGGAATCGACCGACCGACCAGGTCCGCACCGGCGCGGTCCTCTTCCGTCCCGGGAACCTCCGCCGCACCGCTTCCCTCCTCCGCCGCCTCGGCGATCTCGCCCGGCTCCACCAACGCCCGATCGCCCATGTCTCGCTGGCCTGGTTGCGCTCCCGCCCCCGCGTGATCCCGATCCCGGGCGTGAAGCGGCCCGCGCAGTCCTCCGAGCTGGCGGCGTCGGTCGATTTCGCGCTTGCGCGGTCCGAAGTCGCCGACCTGGACCGCCTCTCGGGGAGCCTTCGGCTGGACACCTTCTGAGGAGGGCCGAGCCCGTGAGGCGATCGGAACGCCGGCAGCAAACGTCCGAGGGAAGCGCGGCTCGGCGACCTCGCTGGGCGCCGAGGAGGACGCCCGACCCGTGAGCGAAACGGACCCGGTGGGGAGGCCCCTCGGACCCCCGCACGACGGGGAGTACCCGCGCCCCGAGAGCGCGCGCATGGTCACGGGACCGCAGCGGGCGCCGGCCCGGGCCATGCTCCGGGCCACGGGGGCCTCGGACAGCGACCTCGGCAAGCCGTTCGTGGGGATCGCGAACACGTGGAACGAGGCGACGCCGTGCCAGTACGCCCTCAAGGAGGTCTGCGCCGCGGCCAAGGCGTCGATCCTTCGGCTGGGTGGCCTGCCGCGGGAGTTCGGGACGATCACGGTCTCGGACGGGATCGCGATGGGGACCGAGGAGATGCGGACCTCGCTCGTGAGCCGGGAGATCATCGCGGACTCGACCGAGCTGATGATGCGGGCCCATGGCTACGACGCGCTGCTCGCGCTCGGAGCCTGCGACAAGGGGATCCCGGGCCTCCTGATGGCCGCGGCGCGCCTCGACCGCCCGGCGATCTTCAGCTACGGCGGCACGATGCTGGCGGGCGCCTTCGGCGGGCAGCGGGTCACGATCCAGGACATGTTCGAGGCCGTTGGCGCGTACGAGGTCGGCGGGATCTCGCTCGCGGAGCTGGAGGCGTTGGGGCATGTGGCGTGCCCGGGCGCCGGGACCTGCGCCGGGCTCTTCACGGCCAACACGATGGCCGCGTGCGCCGAGGCGCTGGGGATGGCGCTCCTCGGGGACGCCTCGATCCCCGCCGTCCGACCCGCCCGCATCGCGGCCGGAGCCCGCGCGGCGGAAGCGCTCCTGCACCTGCTGCGGATCGACCTCCGCCCGCGCCACATCCTCACGTTCGAGGCGTTCGAGAACGCGATCGCGCTGGTGGCGGCGATGGGCGGATCGACGAACGCGGTGCTGCACCTGCTCGCGCTGGCCTCGGAGGCCGGCGTCCATCTCACGCTGGATGACTTCGATCGCGTCTCGCGGCGGACCCCCGAGATCGTCAGCATGAAGCCGGGAGGCCTCCACACCATGAGCGACCTCCACGAGATCGGCGGCGTGCCGGTCGTGCTGCGACGGCTACTGGACGCCGGCCTCCTTCACGGGGAATGCCTCACCGTTTCGGGGGAGACGCTCCGAAGGTCCTTGGGCCCGCGGCCGGCCGCTCCCCCGGAGGAGTTCGTGCGCCCGGTCGACCGCCCGTTCCGGGCGAACGGCGCGATCGCGATCCTCCGGGGGAACCTCGCGCCCGAGGGCGCGGTCGTGAAGACGGCCCACGCGACCAAGCTCCACCACGAGGGCCCGGCGCGGGTGTTCGACCGCGAGGAGGACGCACTCCGGGCGCTGGGCGAGCGGCGGATCCTCCCCGGGGACGTGGTCGTGGTCCGCTACGTCGGGCCGCGGGGCGCCCCGGGCATGCCGGAACTGCTCGCCGTGACCGCCGCCCTCGTCGGCCAGGGGCTCGGCGAGACCACCGCGCTGATCACGGACGGGCGGTTCTCGGGAGCGACCCGGGGGCTCATGATCGGCCACGTCGCCCCGGAGGCCGCGGTCGGCGGACCGATCGCGGGTCTGCGCGACGGGGACACGGTGCGGATCGACGTGGACGCGCGCTGCCTCGAAGCGGGGTTGGACGCGTCGGAGCTGGCGGAACGGGCGCGCGCGACGCCGACGGGCCCGGCCCCCGCACCCCCGGGAGCGCTCGAGAAGTACCGGCGCCTGGTGGGGTCCGCGGCGGCGGGAGCGGTCTGCTCCTCCGGTGGCTTCCCCTGATTCGCGGGGCCCCGCGAACGCTCCGGGGCGCGCTAGACGATCCGCTCGATCCCCTTCACTTCGTCCATGGCCTTGCTGAAGGAGAGGATCCTCGTGACGCCGCGCCGGGCCATGATCGCGACGGTCGTGCACTGGGAAAGGGTCAGCCGCGCGTCGAACTGCTGATAGTAGTTCATCGCTTCGTCGAGCAGCTTGGCGTCCACGTACTCGACCTCGCACGACTCCTTGAGGAACTCGTACAGGGTCCCGGCCGTTCGCGCGCCTCCGCGGTGCCCTAGGGTGGAGACGGCCTCCGTGATCACGATGTCGCTGACGAGCAGGCCGCGGCCGATCGAACCGGAGCTCTTCAGCGCGGACCGGTGCCACTTGTCCTTTCGGTCCACTAGGGCGACCAGGAAGGAGGCGTCGACGAAGATCACCGTGGCTAGCTCCGGTTCTTTCGGGTGTCCGACCCCAGCTCTCCGCCGTGCGCGATGAGTCCCGCGATGTCCTTGAGCGACTTGCGTCGGTGCGGTTTGACGACGATGCGATCCCCCTCTAGGGACCAGGAAAGCATGTCGCCGACGTTGATCTGCGCCGACGTCCGGATGTGTTTGGGCACGACGGTGAGGAATCCCTTAGAGATGGTGGAATCGCTCAAGGTATCCTCGTGAATTCGAATGAGCTACTTATTAGTGTCCCTCGCGCCCGACTTCGGAGCGCCGTGGCCCGGGGCCGACGATATCCCCTAGCTCGAGCCAAGAAGCCCGCATCGCCACTTAGCGGCGTGCGGGCACCTTCCTCGGGAGCTTCCCGACGTTTCGCGCCACGAACTGGCGCGCGCTCGTGCTGTCGGACTTCGGCCTCGACGCGACCCACCCGCGGATCCGAAAGATCGCGAACCTCTTCTTCGAGTACAAGCTCCGACGTAACTCCCCGTTCAATTTCTTCTACGAAGAAGCCTGCATCGCCGCGGACACTGCGCGCATGCTGACGCGGTTCGGGTACGCGGACGACCTTCGGGTGCGTAAGCTCTACGACTGGCTGGTCGAGGACCAGCGGGAGGACGACGGGTGGAACTGCTCGCAGGACACCCCGGGCACGCTCGACGCCTGGGAGCCGCTGGCCGCGTTCGTCGCCCTTTCGAAGGCCCAGCGTTCTCCGAAGATCGACCAGGCCGTTTCCCACGGGGCGGAGTTCTACCTGGAGCGGAAGCTCTTCGAGGAAGGGCGGCCGTATGCGCCCTGGCTCCGGCTGCACCATCGAACCACTACCTCTACGACATCCTGGTCGGACTCGACGCCCTCACTCAGCTGGGGTTCGGTGGAGACCGTCGGCTGGCGCCGGCCCTCGAGATCCTGAAGCGGAAACGCCGGGCCGAGGGCTCGTGGCCGCGGATCGGTCCCACCCGGACGTGGGGCCGGGGATCCTGACGCATCCGGAGCGGGCGCAGATGACCCCGCTGGTGATCGAACCACCCGGCAAGCCCAGCAAATGGATCACGTTGAAGGCGCTTCGGGTGCTGAAGAGAGTCCGGGACGCCGCGGCTAGCTCGCTCAAGGATTCCCGTCGAGCGCCGGAGTCCGCCGCGAACACATGGGTCACCGAGCGTATCGACCGGTCCCCGGGGTGGAGGGCCAGGAAGGGGCGCGTCGGAGCCTGACTCCGCGTCGCCGGCACTCGAGTGAGCGGGCCGGCGGAGGGCTCCTCCGTCCTAGATGGGGGACGGAACCCCCACGGGGGCGGGCGTCGCGCACGCACTGCGAAACCGCGCGCCGGCCGGACTCAGAGCCCGGCGGCCCGCAGGGAACCCTTTAACTCGGACGCCTCAATCGGCGGCGGCCGGCGGCTCATGACCCAGTGGATCGCGCTCCTCGCGAATGCCCTGCTGTTCGTGGCCCTGCCCGCGGTGGTCGGATTCCTGCTGAGCGGCTGGCTCACGGAGCGGGCCAAGCGGCGCCGCTGGTCGCCCCTCGCGGTCCGGACCCTGGGCACGGTCGTCACGATCGTCTGGATCGCGATCGTCGTCGTGGGGATCGCGCTCACGCTGGGTTCGTTCAACCTGTTCTCGGCCCTGACGATCTCCGCGGTCGCCGCGGTGGCCGTGACCCTCGCCCTGCAGACCACGCTGCAGAACATCATCTCCGGATTCATCCTGATCCACCAGCGGTTCCTGCACCTCGGGGACTCGATCCAGTTCAGCGGCGTCAAGGGCACGGTCGTGAGCATCGGTCTCGTCGAGGTGGTCATCCGAACGGACGGCGGCGCGCTCGCGATGATCAGCACCTCGAACCTCCTGCTCGGTCCCCTCGTGAACTTCACTGCGGCGTCCCGGCTTTCGGGCGAGTACTGAACCTGCTTCGCCCCGGGCGAGGGCAGCGGGGTGGTGGGACCCGTCCGCCTCCCCGGCCAGGAGGCGCCTCGTGCTCCCGGTCCCTCACCGGGGACTCGCGGCGAGACCCGGTCCGGCGGTCAGATCGTGGGGTCCCGGAACCTCGGCATCGAGCTTCCCGTGCGGCTCACGGTCGTGGGACCGCGGGGATCCAGAGCCGCGGAGGGATCGTGAGCGAATGGGCCCGGCTGAAATCGATCGGGAGGGACTGAGGCGCCTTGGTCAGCGTGACGGTCCCATGGGTCGGCGACGCCGAGTAGCCCCGAACGGATCCCACCCAGTACGAGTAGGTGCCCGCGGGGTCGGCGAACGTGATCGTCCGGCCGGTCGAGTTCTCGGCGATGCCGTTCAGCGTCACGGACCACAGCGTTCCCGTCGGGAGGCCGGATTCGGTGAACGTGACGTAGTCGAGCGTGAACCGCTCGAGCGGAAGGTAGTCGCCCCCGTTCGCGATGTTCCCGCCGTTGGTGTACGGCAGGACGCCGTAGGGATTCGTCTGGGAGCCGTAGTTCGACCAGTAGTTGCCCCCCTCGGTCGACAGGCCGAGGATGCTCCCCGAGAGGTCGACGCCGTCCACGACCCGTACGTCGGACGCGGGCTGCAGGCTCACGTTCCACTCGTCCACGTAGCTCGCGGGCTCGCAGAGGATCTGGCACGACAGCGGATCGTAGGTCGGCGTGACCGCGGGGAACGGAACGTCCACGTAGTTGTTGTAGATCAGGTCCCCCGACTCGGACTCGTTGATCGCCTGGGTCACGTTCCCGGAGTCGAGGACGTCCGCGAGGTCGCTGGCGTCCGGCGTCGTGTAGAAGAACGAGTTGCCCCAGATCGTGTTCGAGGTCCCGCCGTAGAGGACGATCGCGTCGCCCTCATCGGAGAACGTCGACCCGGCGACCAGGTTGTCCGAGGAGTTCCAGAACATCACCGAGCCCTCGGGGAAGCCGACGAGGAACGCGGAGAGCCACCCCGAGATCGTGCCGTCGAGCACCCGGACGTGGCTCGCTTCCCAGAACTGCAGCTGCAGGTTGTTCGTGGAGGGGAGGCCGTACTCCTCGATCTCCGCGGTCATCCACGAGGGATACACGACCTCGAAGGACGGCGGCGTGACCGTGACGTAGGCGGTCGTGCCGACGAGCAGGACCCCCGGGAACACGGGGAACTGGAAATCGTTCCAGGCCGCGAACTGGGGGTCGAGCGGGCCCCGCTCGTTGTTGTAGAGCACGTAGGGGCTCGAGAGGCTCCCGGTGCCTCCGGACGAGAGGCTCGCCAGCTCGGCATTCCCGAACGCGATCAAGGGAGTGTAGACTCCCGCGGCGAGATCGAAGGTGCCGGTGAACGTGAGGACCGTCGTCGAATTGGCGGCTCCGGTCACGAGCGCGTGTCCCGGGTCGCGCTCGGACAGAAGGTACTCGATCCAGTACGTTCCCCCGTTCGGCACGTAAAAGGTGGTCGAACCAGTCGGTGAGGACATCACCCACTGCGCGGCGCTCGGGCTCTGCGACGCGCCCGGGTTCACGAAGAGGAGCGTGGAGGCCGGATCGAGCGTCTGGACGACTGCCCGGGCCCCGCTGTCCTTCGACTCGCCCCAGAGTCCATAGATGAACGAGGGCCCCAGCCGCATCGTGGCGACGGGGGTCGATCCGACGTAGGAGACCTCGACCCCGTTGCTGGTCTCGCCGGTCTCCGAGCCCGCGTCCATCGCAGAACGAACCGGCTGATAGCTGTGGGCCGACGCATCCCAGGTGGCGATCGACAGCGTCGCGTCCATCTGGTAGAACGTGGTCGTGTCGCCGTCGTCGTTCCCCACGACGTCCAACTCCAGGTCGTTCGGCAGCCCGACCGGGTCGACCGTGTTGCCGTTGATCTGGAACTCTCCCGCCGGGAACGCCTTGTGCACCCTGCCTGCGGACGCGTTGAACACGACGTAGTCGTACGAACCCGAGACCCGCATCGTGCGGTTGGAGACCGTGTAGTTGAAGAACACCGCCGGACGGTCGAACAGCACGGTCGAGTTCTCGTAGAGTGTCACGGTGAACGGATAGTGGATCGTGAACGTCGGCCCGATCCCGTAGTAGTAGACCGGAGCGTAGAGCGTGCCGTTCGGTCCGGTCGCGTAGAAGACGTTCGGGGAGATGTAGGCGTCGTAGTTCGAGAAGTTCCAGACGTTGTCCCCGAACACGAGCTGCCCGGACGAGGGGGTGTAGCTGACGAAGTTCTGCATCCAGAACTGGTTCGAGGCGTTGCCGAACAGCGTGATGCCCGTGACGACCGCGTTCAGCTGGATCCCGAACATGTCGGGACCGTCGCCATCGACGTTCACCGACAGCGCGTTCGTGAGCGTGATCGTCCCCTCGACGCTCGAGGTGTCGAGGACCGATCCCCGAAGCTGGCCGGAGACGTTCGTCAGGCCCAGATCCGCCACGCCCATCGGCGCCGGCGCGGAGGAGTACGTGGGGGCGACCTGCTGCCCGGCATAGGGTGGCGCCACCGACAGATCCGGCAGGTGGATGTCGCTCTGAGGGATCCCGGAGCCCCGAAGCTCCGCCAGGATGCTTTCCTCCCGCGCGCTCGCGGGCGAGTTCGCGGCTGTCGTCGCGCCCGCGGGCCCGGCATGGGTCGAGGCGGTAGGAGTAGCGGACGCGGCATCGCCAACGCGCGGCCCCGCCATAGCGCCCGAAGTGACGGTGGCCGAGCCGGCCGAGGCCAGCAGCAGCACGATCGTAGAGACCACCAACGCGCAGACGATCGCCGTTCGAGCCATGGGAACGAGACCCTGCGACGCCCTACCGTGGACCCCGATAAGTCTTTGTGACGGAAACTTGGACCGTCTCGAATTCTTCCCCCGTACGAGACACAGTCCCGGCGACATGAGGGCGGGCGAAGGTGTCGAGGACGCACTCGGCTCGGTCTCCCTCTGCGAACCTTGCGGCCTGGCGGGCACAGTGCGGCTCGACTAGGCTCCTCCCTCAGGAGCCGGGAACGTCGGATGTCAAGGGTCAAATCGGAATACTGCTCAGGCGTTGTCGCTCCATCCGGAGGGGGACGCATCCTCCGGATTCGTGCGATCACTACCTACTGCTGCGGAAGCACGCGGGCGGGGTCCCACTGCGCGGCGGAGGTCTCGCACGAATAGGTGCTACTGATGGTCACGGTCACGGTCGCAAGTTTCTCCTCGCAGGCGTTCCCGGCACTCGCGGCCAGGGAGAAGACCGCGTGGTAGCTGAAGGGATGGCCCGGGTCCACCACGGGCGCTTTCGAGAGCTTTGCGACATTATCGGAGTAGGTGAACAGGAGGCAATTGACCGGGTGGGAGAGAGTGATTTCCGCGTACAGCGTCGCCGGTAGGCTCCCCGAATTCTTGATCGTTGCCGACAGAGTGCACGAGGCGCCCGGGGCGAGATTGGTTACATGAAGCGAAAGGACTTCAGAGGTGTACGATGAAGAGCACCCCACGTAACTTGGGCTGGGCGAGGTCGCGATCGGGTTCGCCCATGAAAGCTCGATAGATGACGTTGCGCCCGAATTCTTGTCGCTAAGGGTACCCGCGGAACAAGCATACCCCAGTCCGCCTGCAACCAGGAACACGACGGCTAGCGCCACCACCGCCACTACGGGCGTCGCGGCCATTACGGACCCCTAACTCAACCGCACAGCGCCCTCGCCCGTCGTTGGGGCAACAACGGCGGCCCCGGGCTGGCACCCGGGACCGCCTCCCACCTTCTCCAACCCGGTTGTCTAACTGCCCACGTACCCCGTGAACGTGATGCTAAAGCTGATCGAGACGGCTTGGGTCGTACCGGACGGCTCGTAGATTGTAACAACGTAATAGCCCGGCAGCACTCCTCCGCCCGCCGGAATTCCGAGATTGCCGGAACCTCCGGAGTTGTATTCCGAGTTCAAGCTAACACCGTTCAGGTTGTCCGCAACGCCAAGGCAGTTGTAGGTCCCGTAGGGCCCACACAGCTGACCCGAGTACGACGTCAACTGGCTCGATTCCGATGTCGCGGGGAGCGACCCATAGTTTGCCACACCCAACGTCACGCTGCATGAGTCGCCCGGGGAGAGATCACTGGCCGAAATCGTGGCGACTGTTCCGGTGAGGGATGTGACCGAGCACACGGCATACGTCCCGTCGGTCACTCCCGAGGTGTAAAACGCTAGATTCAGATCGCCCGAGGCCGCCGACCCATTCACGGTGATCGACGAGGTGTAGGTGGCAAAGCCGATACCCCCCACCGCAACCACCGCGACCATCGCAATCACTCCCAACAGCATCCTGCTCACCATCTTTCTCCTCCGCTGGCCTCCCAAGCCTCGGGGTGTCATCGACCCGGTATGTAAACGCAGGGCGAAGGTGCGGCCCCGTTCGTCCTGAGCAAGTCGAGAATTCTACGTACCAGCGGCCGTACTCGTACGTAGCTTTCGGTGAAGTCCTCCAGGCCAGCCCGAGCAAGTGGGGCGGCACCGCCGGAGCCACTGCGCACGCCCTCGAAGCACCGATACAACGCCGTGCGCGCTTACGGTGCGATCAGCCGGTCGACCGCGTCCAACCGCCTCTCCGCCTCGGCCAGGCGGCCCGCGCGCAGGGACACGATCGCCTGGCTCAGGGTC
>JASHQY010000140.1 GCA_030038885.1 Thermoplasmata archaeon
CCCCGAGGAGCTGCAGGGCCGCCGGCACGAGGTAGGTCCGCACGACCATCGCGTCGAGGAGGACCGCGACCGAGAACCCGATCGCCCGGATCAGCGTGAACTCCCCGATCAGGAGCGCGCCGAACGCGCTCGCGAGGATGATCGCGGCGGCGGTGATGATCCCGCCGGTGCGCGCGACCGCCTCGACCGCGGCCTCGCCCGACGAGCGGCCGCGGACGCGCTCCTCCCGCACGCGCGTGAGGAGGAAGATGTTGTAGTCGATCCCGAGGCCGAGGATCAGGATGAACAGGATCGTGCGCACGTAGAAGAACAGCGGGAACCCGAGGAGCCCCTGGAAGACGAGGTACGTGATCGCCCACGCCCACGCGATCGAGATCCCGATCGTGCCGATCGCCATCAGCGCGATGATCCACGACCGCAGCACGACGAGCAGGACGAGGATCAGGCCGATCGCGACCGCGAAGACGAGGTAGTCGGTCGCGGTCGCGGTCTCGCTCGCGAGGTCGCTGATCGTCGGCGCGCCGCCCCCGAACGCGAGCGACTGCACCTCGGGGTGCTGCGCCGCGAAGCCCGCGAACGACCCCTCGACCGCGTGGACCGCGTTGACCGCGCCGACCGAGAGGCCGGTGTCGGACGGGACGAGGGAGATCAGCACGGTCCGCCCGTCGGTCCCGACGAACCCCGTGAGGACCCCGAGGAGGGTCGCCCGGGTCCCGAACGGCAGCGTCGGGAGGCTCAGCCACTGGGCGAGCGATCCGCCGTCGGGGCCGACCGGCGACGAGACCGCCGCGATCCCCGCGGTCGAGTTCGCGAGCGCCGTCAGCGACGCGAGATCGGTGAACTCGGTCGCGTTCGAGACGTTCGCGACGACCAGCGGGGCGGCGAACGTCACGAGCGCGAAGGACGGGACCGCGAACCCCGGTCCGAAGTGGTCCCCGAGCTCGGCGAGCCCCTCGGTCGCCGAGTGGCCGCTCGGCAGCTGCGCGTAGAAGTCGTACGAGAGCGGGACCTGGAGCGCGACCAGCACGAGCGGGACCGAGAGCAGGAGGATCGCCCCGACCGTGAGCCCCGGGCGGCGCTGGGTCGCGCGCCCGACCCGGTAGAAGTACGTCCGCTCCGTGCGGGTCCGCTCGGCGATCACCTCCGCGCGCCGCCGGAACCGCGCGCCGGTCGTCGGCCAGAAGATCCGCGGACCGACCAGCTTGAGGCACGCGGGGACCATCGTGATCGACGCGAGGATCGTGATCAGGATCGCGAGCGACAGCACGGCGCCCCACTGCGAGAGGAGCGCGACCCCGCTGAACGTCAGCGCGAGGGTCGCGATGATCGCGGTCGAGCCGCTGGTCGCGACCGACTGCCCGGCCCACGAGAGCGACGCGACGATCGCGTCGTCGGAGCTCTTCCCGTGGACGAGCTCCTCGCGGTAGCGCGCGACCATGAAGATCGAGTAGTCGGTCCCGACCCCGAGGACGAAGACCTCCTCGAGCGTCAGCGCGGTCGAGTCGACGTGGGTCACGAGCTCGCCGATCAGCACGGTCCCGCCGATCCCGAGGCCGAGCGCGATCCCGAGGATCCCGAACGTGACGAGCGGGGTGATCGGGGAGCGGAAGTAGATCATCGAGATCACGAGGAGGAGGCCGACCGTCAGCGGCAGGACGAGCGCGATCGACGAGTTGACCGCCGTCTGCGTCAGCTGGTCGAGCGGCGCCGGGCCGGTCTGCACGTACGCGATCGAGTGGGTCGCGTCAGAGGCGGCGACGACCCCCGGGACGAGCGCGTCGATCCGGGCGAGATCGTCGAAGACCGGGTCCGCTCCGCTTCCGTTGGTCGCGCTGTCGGCGACCGAGAAGCCGACCTGCACGATCTGCGCGGTCCCGCTCGCGTCGACGTACGACGAGTAGATCGCGCTCGGGACCGGCAGCGGCTCGGCGGCGAGCGTGGAGTTCGCGACGAGCGCGGTCGCCCACGCGGCGATCTGGGCGGTCGGCGCGCGGGCCGACGGGAACGCCTGCCACACCCGGAGGACCCATCCCGCCGGAACGCCGGAGTCCGCGCCGAGAACGATCGACGTCGTCGACTGCACGGCCGGCCACGACGTGAAGTTCCCGACGCCGAGCGTCGCGAGCGCGGCGTACGGGACCGCGCGCTCCGCCGGCACCGGGAAGAGCGCGGGGACGAGGCCGACCTCCGTCGCGCGCGCGGTCGCGTTCGCGCACGCGGCGACCGTGCCGGGATCGCTCGCGCACCCTCCCGTGCGGTTGAAGCCACCGACCGAGGCGTTGCCGAGGTAGAAGGCGTTCAGGACCGCGATCGACGGCGCGCTGCCGGCGAATTCCGCGAGGGTCGCGTTGTACGCCGGGTAGTTTGCGCGGAGCGGGGCCGTGCCGTTCGCGACCTCCCCCGTCCACGTCGCGAGGAACGCGGCCGGCGGCCCCCAAAGGAGCGCGGCGGACTCGTTGACCCCGACCGTCACCGGGGGCGACGCGGCGAGTCCCCCCGCGATCGCTCCGATCGCGATCTCGCCCTGGCCGGTGAGGTAGCCCGCGTACGCCGTGTAGACCGTGCTGACCGACGCGAGGTCCGCGAGCGCGCGATCGCCGACGAGCGCCGCGGTGACGTTCTGCACGACCCGCTGCGCGTTCGCGTCGGTCAGGTTCGGGCCGGTGAGCAGGATCGTGCTCGACGCGCCGCCGGTGGTGTTGGGGAAGAGCCGCGCGAGCTCCGCGTTCGCGAGCGCGCTCGGGGCGTTCGCCGCGGTCGACTGGGCGCTGTTCGTCGTGACCGAGCCGAGCAGCGAGAAGAACGGGACGCAGACGACCAGCAGGACCACCCAGAAGACGATCGGGTGCCACGGGTGGCGCAGGATCCAGCGGGCCAGCCCGCCCAGGAGGCGGGTCCCGCGCGTCTCCACCGGCGCGGGCGGCGGACCCATCGTCCGTTCGACGGAGCCGGCCAGATAACCCTAGCGGGCGGGCGGGTCGCCCGCCGGCGCCGGGGGCGTCGGCGCGGGGCGCTGCCACCGCGCCGG
>JASHQY010000141.1 GCA_030038885.1 Thermoplasmata archaeon
GAGGCAGCCCCGCTCGATCAGCGGAAGCGCGCCCCCGGTCCGCCCCTCCTCCTCGGCCGGCTGGAACAGGAGCTTGACCGGACCCACCGGCCGGCGGCCGCCGTGCGCGAGGATCGCCGCCGCCCCGAGGAGGCTCGCCATGTGCACGTCGTGGCCGCACGCGTGCATGCGCCCCGGGAACCGGGAACGGAACGACAGGTGCGTCGCCTCGGTGACCGGCAGGGCGTCCATGTCCGCCCGCAGCGCGACGACCGGTCCGTCGGAGCTGCCCGGGATCAGACCGACCACGGCGGGAAACCCGTCGAACGTCCGGTAGGGGATCGAGAGCTCCCGCAGCGCGGCGACGATCTTGTCGCGCGTGCGGGTCTCCTGAAGCGAGAGCTCGGGCTCCTCGTGGAACGCGACCCGCCAGGCGCGCATCGCGGGCAGCGCGCGTCGCGCGGCGGGCATCCATGCCTCCGGCTCCCGGGCCATCGGCGGGCCAGTCGGCCACGCAATATAATGCGGCGGATGGCGCGCGCCGCCGACCCTACCCCGCCCCGATCCGCCGCTCGAGCTCCCCGAGCGGACGGAACGATTGGAACTCGGGAACGTCGTCCGCCGTCGGCCGCGGCCGGCGGAACCGGTTGAACCAGACCGCCCGGAGCCCGGCGGCCCGGGCGCCGAGGATGTCGCTCTCCCACGCATCGCCGATCATCACGGTCTCCGCCGCCGGGGTCCCCGCGCGCGCGAGCGCCTCGCGGAAGATGCGGACGTCGGGTTTCGCGACCCCGACCTCCGCGGACGCGACCAGGAAATCGACGCGGCGGTCCAGGCCGAGGAACTCGAGCTTGTCCCGCTGCTCGGCGAGCGTGTTGTTCGTGACGACGCCGATCCGGGCCCGCTCCCCCAAGCGCCGCACCGCCTCCGGAGCGCCGGGCACCGGTCGGCGGAGGCGCAGGTAGAGCGCGCGGTACGCGTCCGACATCTCGCGGGCGGCGGCGGGAGCGACCGGTCGACGGTTCCAGGCCGCGAGCCGCTCGAACCGCTCGGCGCGCGCGTCCTCCGAGCTCCGGTGCCCGAGCTGGACCTCCCGATGCAGCACCCCGAGCAGCCGATCGTACTCGATCCAGAGCTCGTCCAGGGGTCGTCCGCGGAGCGCGCCGTAGCGCCGGCGGACCGCGACGAGCGCCGCGCGGCACGTGAGCGAGTGATCGAAGAGCGTGTCGTCGAGGTCGAACAGGATCGTGCGCGGGAACCCGGGCTCGCGTCCCGCGGACCGATCGGTCGGCACCCCGTCCCCGCGGGCCCACCCCCGTCAACGAGAAAACCGTTGGGACGCGATTCCCGCCCCGCACGGCCCGGCGGGCCCGGGCAGGGTCCCGCACGCCGTCGACCTCGCACGTCGGTCCGCCTCCGCCGGGCCGATGGGAGCCCTTTTTATACAAGGGTTACCTTACTGTTGAAGAAAAACGGGTCCTCTCTCCCTCCGGGGCGGCGAGGGCGCGTGGAGTCTCTGACATGGCGAAGATCATCGGAATCGACCTCGGGACGAGCAACTCGGCCGCCGCGATGCTGGAGGGCGGCCGCCCCGCCATCATCCCCAGCGCGGAGGGCACGACCACCGGCGGCGGAAAGGCGTTCCCGTCGTACGTCGCGTTCACGAAGGACGGCCAGCTGATCGTCGGCGAGCCGGCCCGTCGCCAGGCGATCTCGAACCCCGAGGGGACCGTCACCGCGTTCAAGCGCAAGATGGGGACCGACTACCGCTACAAGCTGCACGGCAAGGAGTACACCCCGCAGCAGCTGTCCGCCTACCTCCTTCAGAAGATCAAGCGCGACGCCGAGGCGTTCCTCGGCGAGAAGGTCGAGAAGGCGGTCATCACGGTCCCGGCGTACTTCAACGACAACCAGCGCCAGGCGACGAAGGACGCGGGCGCGATCGCCGGCCTCGAGGTCGTGCGGATCATCAACGAGCCGACCGCCGCGTCGCTCGCCTACGGGCTCGACAAGGCCGGCAAGAACCAGAAGATCCTGGTCTTCGACCTCGGCGGCGGAACGCTGGACGTCACGGTCATGGACTTCGGGGACGGCGTGTTCGAGGTCCTCTCGACCAGCGGCGACACGCAGCTCGGCGGGACCGACATGGACTCGGCGACCACCGAGTGGATCGCCGCCGAGTTCCAGAAGGAGTCGGGCGTCGACATCCGCAAGGACAAGATGGCGATGCAGCGGGTCCGCGACGCCGCGGAGAAGGCGAAGATCGAGCTCTCGTCGACCCTCGAGACGCAGATCAACCTCCCGTTCCTGACCGCGACGAACGAGGGTCCGAAGCACCTCGCGCTCACGCTCTCGCGCGCGAAGCTCGAGGAGCTCGTCCGGCCGATCGTCGAGCGGTGCCGCGCGCCGGTCGAGCAGGCGCTGAAGGACGCGAAGATCGCGACGGCGGACGTCAACCGCATCGTGCTGGTCGGCGGGCCGACGCGGATGCCGATCGTGCAGAAGTTCCTCGAGACGTCGGTCGGCCGCCCGATCGAGCGCGGGGTCGATCCGATGGAGTGCGTCGCGATGGGCGCCGCGATCCAGGGCGGCGTGCTCGCCGGCGAGGTCAAGGACGTCCTGCTGCTCGACGTGACCCCGCTCTCGCTCGGCCTCGAGACGATGGGGGGCGTCTTCACGCGCCTCATCGAGCGCAACACGACGATCCCGACGCACAAGAGCCAGGTCTTCACGACCGCGTCCGACAACCAGTCGACGGTCGAGATCAAGATCTCGCAGGGCGAGCGCCCGATGGCCGAGGACAACGTCGCGCTCGGCAGCTTCCTCCTCACGGGGATCCCGCCCGCGCCGCGCGGGGTCCCGCAGATCGAGGTCAGCTTCGACATCGACGCGAACGGGTTGCTCAACGTCTCCGCGAAGGACCTCGCGTCGGGCCGGAAGCAGGGGATCACGATCTCCGCGTCGAACAAGCTCTCGAAGGAGGACGTCGAGAAGATGGTCCACCAGGCCGAGCAGTTCGCCGCGGCCGACAAGACCCGCGCCGAGCTCGTCCACGCGAAGAACCAGGCGGAATCGCTCGCCTACGAGGCCGAGCGGCTCCTCGCGGACGCGAAGGACAAGATCGAGCCCGCGGACGCCGAGACGGTCCGCGAGAAGGTCAAGGCCCTCCGCGCGACGCTCGAGCCGAAGGACGCGGCGCTCGGCGAGATCCGGTCGAAGACCGACGAGCTGACGGCCGCCCTCCACGCGATCTCGAAGAAGCTCTACGCGTCCGGCAGCCCCCCGCCCGGCGGGTCCGCGACGACCCCGCCGCCCGGCGAGGGCCCCGCGTCGCCGCCGCCGGAGCCCGAGTCCGGATCGACCGGTCCGGTCGACGCCGACTTCAAGGTGGTCGACAAGGACGCGGGCGACGCGCCCGGCCCGTCGTAGGTCCCCGAGCCCCCGCCGCTAATGGCCGGCGAGGGGCCGCGGCCAGGTGCGGCCCTTGGGCGGCCCGACGTACTCGACGTCGGGCCGGATCAGCCGGTTGTCGGCGGCCTGCTCGATCGCGTGGGCGGCCCAGCCCGCGGTCCGCGCGACCGCGAACGTCGGGGTGAACAGTTCGCGCGGAAGCCCCACGCCCTCGAGCACGACCGCGCTGTAGTACTCAACGTTCGTGAAGAGGCGCGCTCCGGGCTTCTCCTGCCGCAGGGCCTCGAGCGCCGTGCGCTCGACCGCTTCGGCGAGTGCGAGGCGGGCCGGGTCGGCGACCTCACGCGCGATCCGGTGGAGGACGACCGCCCTCGGATCCTCGGTCTTGTAGGCGCGGTGCCCGAACCCGTACAGCACCTCCCTCCGGGCGAGCCGGTCGTGGATCCACGCCGACGCCCGGTCGGCCGAGCCGATCGCATCGAGCATGTCGGAGACCCGGCTCGGCGCGCCCCCGTGCACCGGGCCCTTGAGCGTGCCGAGCGCCGCGGTCGCGGCGCTCACGAGATCGGACTGGGCCGAGATCGCGACGCACAGCGCGAAGGTCGAGGCGTTCATCCCGTGGTCGGCGAGGAGGTCGAGGTAGCCCTCGAGCGCCGCGACGCGCCGGGCCTCCGGGTCGCTCCCGCCCATCATCCAGAGGTAGTTCGCCGCGTGGCCGAGCTCCGGTCGCGGGGGGACCGGAGCGAGCCCGCGCGAGCGCCGGACATATCGGGCGAGGAGCACCGGCGTGCGGGCGATCAGGTCGAGCCCCTCCTCGCGCGTGGGGGGGTATCCGTACGTCCCGGTCCCGAGCGCGGAGAGGATCGTGCGCAGCGCCTCGAGCGGCGGGAGTCCCGTCGGGAGCGCGTCGACGACGCGCTCGATCGACGGCGGCACGGTGCGGCGCGCGGCGAGCTCGCGCACGACCTCGGGCGAGGGGTCGGCGGACGGAGGCTCCCCGAACAAAAGGAGGTGGACGACCGACTCGTACGGGACGCCCGGCACGAGGTCGCGCACGTCAAAGCCCCGGTAGACGAGGTCGCCGGTCTCGCCGCCGACCCAGCTGATCGTGGAGCGTCCGACCAGCACGTCGTCGAGGCCCTTCGATCGGTGG
>JASHQY010000017.1 GCA_030038885.1 Thermoplasmata archaeon
GATACGTGAATTGTTTTCCAGCGGCGGACCCATAGACCGGGCCCACGTCGCCGCGTTGGCCGACGGACCCCCGAACGCGTTTGCCGACTCCTTCGCAGAGGCCCACGTGCGACGATCCCTTTCGGTCAGGTCGGACGGCTACGCAAGCCGGCGATAATCGGGGCACCGCCCCGTGAACTTGGACCGAAGATGCCACGGCGCTCGGCAGGGGGGGTGCGGACCTGCAACACGTGCGGCGGGGGAAGGAGGAAGCGGAGGGTCGTGAGTCGTCACCCTCGGATCGAGCCTCGGACTCCCGGGCTTCGCGCAAATCGATGGAAACAATTTATACCATCGAAACGATGGATGCGCGTGATGGCGGCCAGCGATCGAGCGACGAGCATCCCGGTCCACGCCTCCACGGTCCGGCTCCTCCAGCAGATGAAGAACGGCTCCCAGAACTGGGACGAGTTCCTAACGGAGCTGGCCGAGCGAGATCTCGATCGGCTCGAAGTCGACATTGCGCGGGCCGACTTGGCCCTCTTCCGAGGCGGGAAGGGCGAGCTCGTCCCCTTGAGCGCGGTGAGACGGGAGTTTCAGACGAAGACTCGGAAGTAGATCGTGGAGACCGTCTCCTTTTGGGGCCGATCCTACATTCAACTGAGATCGCTTCCTCCCGAGGTCCAACTCGCCTTCGAACGGGCAATTCTGGAGCTTGAGCAGGCACCCGACTCGTTCCCCGCGCGATCTACTGGACCCGTCGTGACCTCAACAGAGACACTCGATGGACCATCGGGCCTCAGGCGAATTCGGGTGGACCGGACCCCCGGGAACTCCGGGTTCCGCGGCATCTACGTGGCGGACGGACGAGTGGTGGTGTTCCTTCGGTTTGCCCGGCGCGACCCTCAAACCTATCTTCGGATAGACCGGGCGGCGAGGGCAGCACTCTTCGAATTCGGTCTGAAGCCCGGTGATCCGTAGTTTCCCTTCGACCAAGAATTGCATCGGTCGCTGGTCCACCGAAGTCTCGGTGGCGACATCCCCGGTACGCAACGAATCCTTTCACCCTAAAATGAGGGCGAATCCCAGCACGGGCGCCCCTCCTTTCGGATCCATGGATCGGTGACCTGAGAGCGGATGGCGGGACTGGACCCGCGGGGCGGCATGAGTGGACGGACCCCGGAATCCGCTCGCCCGAGGGCCTCCGCGGCAGGCAACGAATCCTTTCGCCCAGAGTATGGGCGAATCCGGCCACGGGCATCTCGGTCTCGAGAGCTGGATTCAGGAATCTCCGCGTCCCCGAGACGGCAGCGAACCAACCGGTAGGGATCCTCGGGTCGTCGCCGACCCGGTTCAGATGGACCGGACGCAACGGGCCGATCCTCGGAAGGCCGTCGATGCCGGATCCTCGAGCCTGACCGTGGGGGCGAAGACCCGCACGGGCGCTTCCGGTCGCGTAACGATACCCTGTCTGCCGTGCCGCCGGTTTCGATCCCGGCCGTCGGAGGCCGCGCGGAGCGGGCCGGCGGAGACCGAAGCGTCGAACGGGGCCCCGGTATGCGACGGAGATCCCGTCGACGCGCGCTCAGGGCGGCCGGAAGGCGGTTGGGCCGGTTCACGATCGCGTAGCCGCTCGGCGGAGGGGCCGGAACGGGCCACCGCTCCGAACCCGCCCGCTCTCTGTCGGGCCCTGGAGCGACCGACCGCGGGCGAGGAGGGCGGCCGAGCCGCTTTATTCGGTGCCTTCCTCGCGGTCTCGATGGCCGACGGACCTACCCTGGAACTTCGGCTCGAGGTCTACCCGACGACCGAGTTCTCCCTCGCGTTCGCCGCGGGCGTGACCGCCCTGCTCTCGACCCGATGGCCGGAACGCTGGGATGTCAAGATCCCGGCCCGCCCCACGGCCGAACGTCCGGCCGAGTGGCGGGCGACCGTGTCGCTGCCCGAGGGAGCGACCCCGGAGACCCTGCATCGCCAGCTCGAAGCGGACCTCGACGGGTTGGACCCGCAGCACCAGATCCGCTTCCGGACGCGCTGGGCGTTCGCACAGACCCCGAACCACCAGGAGGTCTACGAGGTGCGCTGGTCGGCCGACCGCCGCTGAGGGGCCGAACGAGGCGCGCCTCCGGAGGGCGCCCCCCTCCGCGGCTATTGCTCTGAAATCGTATTATACGGGATTGAATCATTTAGGGATGTGCGTTCGGTGGTCGTACGACGTGCAGCCGGCCGGGCGCCCGTGGCCCCGCTGACGCTCGAGACCCCGTGGCGGACGTTCCGGGAGGTGAACCTCCTCCTGCGCGAACGCTGGAGCCGTGAGGTCGGCAGCCGGGACCTCTCGTTCTCGGACTTCGCCGCGCTCGATCTGTGCGGCCGGGCCCCCGCCCGGGCGGCGGAGGTCGGCCGCCGGATCGGCGTCACGGCCGCGGGCGCGACCGACGTGATCGACCGCCTCGAGGCCCGGCACCTGGTGCGCCGGTGCCCGGATCCGAGCGATCGGCGGGCCGTGCGGATCCGGGTCACGACCGCGGGAGCGCGGCTCCTCGAGCGGTCGAACCGCACGAAGGAGACGATCCTCCGATCGATCTACGCCGCGATGACCCCTCGGGAGCGCGCGGCGCTCACCGAGGGGCTCGAGGCGCTCCGACGGGCCCTCGACACCCCGGCCGGGAGGGCATGAGATGGAGTACAAGTGGACGGTGCTCTCCAACACCACGATGGGCGGCCTGCTGGCCTCCCTCGACGGGACGATCGTCCTGATCTCCCTGCCGGTCATCTTCAAGGGGCTCGGAGTGAACCCGTTCCTCCCGGGGAGCTTCCCGATCCTGATCTGGCTCCTGCTCGGCTACGGGGTCGTGACCGCGACCCTGCTCGTGACGTTCGGCCGGCTCTCCGACATGTGGGGCCGGGCGCGGATGTACAACTTCGGGTTCGCGGTGTTCTCGACCGCGTCGGTGCTCCTGTTCGTCGAGCCGTGGAGCGGGACGATCGGGGCGTGGACGCTGGTCGGGCTCCGGTTGATCCAGGCGGTCGGGGCGGCGTTCCTGTTCTCGAACTCGGCCGCGCTCCTGACCGACGCGTTCCCGCCGGGCGAGCGGGGGAAGGCGATGGGGATCAACCAGATCGCGTTCATCGGCGGATCGATGGTCGGCCTCGTGACCGGCGGGATCCTCGCCGGGATCCCGGACCTGCACTTCGGGCCGTACGTGCTGCCGACCTGGCGGCTGATCTTCCTCGTGAGCGTGCCGGTCGGGATCACCGGCACGATCTGGGCGTACTCGCGCCTCCACGAGATCTCGGTGCGACGCACCGGGCAGAAGGTCGACTTCCTCGGCAACGCGACGTTCGCCGCGGGCCTCACGTTCCTCCTGATCTCCGTGACGTACGGGCTCCTCCCCTACGGCACCCAGCCGATGGGCTGGTCGGACCCGTGGGTCGTCGCCGGGATCGTCGCGGGGATCGGCACGCTGCTCGCCTTCCTCTATATCGAGAGCCGGGTCGCGGATCCGATGTTCCACCTCTCGTTCTTCCGTCTCCGCGCGTTCGCCGCCGGCAACTCCGCGGCGCTGCTCGGCTCGATCGCGCGCGGCGGGATGATGCTGATCCTGGTCATCTGGTTCCAAGGGATCTGGCTTCCCCTCCACGGCTACTCGTTCTCGGAGATCCCGCTGTGGGCGGGGATCTTCATGATGCCGATGATCCTCGGCTTCCTCTCCGCCGGCCCGCTGAGCGGATGGATCTCGGACAAGCAGGGCCCGCGGCTGATCTCGACCGTCGGGATGTCGGTCGCCTCGGCGACGTTCTTCGCGCTCGCGCTGCTCCCGATCAACTTCCAGTACTGGGAGATGGGCGTCCTGCTCTACGTCCAGGGCGTCGGGATGGGGATGTTCGCCGCGCCGAACGCCGCCGCGGTGATGAACTCGATCCCGCCGGAGAACCGCGGGGTCGCGTCCGGCATGCTCGCGACGCTCCAGAACACCGGCCAGCAGATCTCGATGGCGATCTTCTTCACGATCATCATCGTCGGGCTCTCGGCGGGCCTCGGGAGCTCGGTCGACCACGCGCTCTCGGCCGCCCAGGTCCTTCCGCCGGATCAGGGCATCCTCTCGGGGATCGTCGCGTCGAACCCAACCGGCGCGCTGTTCGGAGCGTTCCTCGGAGTGAACCCCATGCAGACGCTCCTCGCGAGCGCCGCGACGATCCCCGGCTGGGTACCGCTGTCGCCCGGCGTCGAGGACACGCTCACGGCGCCGCACTTCTTCGCGACCGCGATCCGGCCCGCTTTCGGCTCCGCGCTCTCCGAGGCGTTCGTGTTCGCGGGAAGCGTCACCGCACTCGCCGCCGTGATCTCCGCGATGCGGGGCGAGCGGTACATCCACGGCCAGAGCTCCGGCGCGCCGACCGCCCCCGCCCCGACGCCGGTGCCCACCCGGGCCGGCGGTCCGTCCGTCGATCCTCCGGTCGGCGCGGTCAGCGGCGTGGCCGGCCCCGGGATCCATTCGCGCCGCTGATCCGCCGCCCGGACGGACCCCGACGGTAGCCCCGCACGTCGGCCGCGCGGGGGCCTACTTCGCGAAGCGGTGGTCCAGGACGTACGGAAGGACCCCGCCGGCCCGGTAGTACTCGAGCTCGGTCGCGGAGTGGAGCTCGCTGCGCGCGCGGAACGAGGCTGTCGATCCGTCCGGCCGCGTCGCGACGACCTCGACCGGGCCGCGCCGGGCCAGCTCGTGGCCCGGGACCCGCAGGTCGAACGACTCCCGTCCGGTGAGACCGAGGGACCTCCATCCCTGGCCCGCCGGGAACGTCAGCGGGAGCACGCCCATCTCGATGAGGTTCGAGCGGTGGATCCGCTCGAAGCTCTCGACGAGGACCGCGCCGACGCCGAGCAGGCGGGGGCCCTTCGCGGCCCAGTCCCGCGAGCTGCCCTGACCGTAGCTCTTGCCGCCGAGGACGATCAGCGGGGTGCCCTCGGTGCGGTAGCGCTCGGCCGCCGCGAAGATCGTCGTGACCTCGCCGTCCGGAAGGTGCGCGGTGAACCCTCCCTCCTGCGGGGCTGCGAGCTCGTTGCGGAGGCGGACGTTCGCGAACGTGCCGCGGACCATGACCTCGTGCTGCCCGCGGCGCGTGCCGTACGTGTTGAACTCGCGGACCGGGACCCCGTGGGCGATCAGCCACTGCCCCGCGGGCGTGCGCTCCGGGATCTCGCCCGCCGGCGAGATGTGGTCGGTCGAGACCCGGTCGCCCAGCGCGGCGAGGACCCGCGCGCCGCGGGCGAGGACGCCGTCCGCGCGCGGGAGCCACGGGGGGGGGAGCGCGAGGTACGGGGCCTCGGCAAGGTAGGTCGACCGGGGGTCCCACGGGTACTCCGCGCGCGGCGGCACGCTCAGCCCCTCCCAGTGCGCGTCCCCGACCTCGATCGACCGGTACTGCTCCCGGAACATCCCGGGCTCGAGGCTCGACTCGACGATCGACCGGATCTCGGCCGCGGTCGGCCAGAGGTCCTTCAGGTAGACCGGCGCCCCGTCGCGGCGCCGACCCAGGGGTTGCGACGAGAGGTCGAGGTCCATCCGCCCGGCGAGGGCGTACGCCACGACCAGCATCGGCGAGGCGAGGTAGGCCGCGCGCGTGTCGATGTTGATCCGCGCGTCGAAGTTCCGGTTCCCGCTCAGGACGGCCGCGACGTAGAGGTCGTCGTCGCGCACCTGCTCCGACACCGCCGGGATCAGCGGCCCCGAGTTGCCGATGCACGTCGTGCATCCGAACCCGACGACCGCGAAGCCGAGCCGCGCGAGCGGGTCCAATAGGCCGGCGCGCTCGAGGTACGACGTGACGACCTTCGAACCCGGGGCGAGCGACGTCTTGACGTGCGGCGGCACCGAGAGCCCGAGGTCGAGCGCGCGGCGGGCGATCAGCCCCGCGCCGACCATCACGGAGGGGTTCGACGTGTTCGTGCAGCTCGTGATCGCCGCGATGACCACCGACCCGTCGCGCACCGGGGCGGCGGCCGCCGCCGGACGCGTCCCCCGCGCCTTCGCGGGATGGTCCTGGCGGTAGGCCGCCAGCGCACGTTCGAAGGAGCGCGGCGCCTCGCCGAGCGGCACGCTCTCGTCCGGGTTCCGCGGGCCCGCGACCGCGGGGACGACCGAGCCGAGATCGATCCGCAGGGTGTCGTCGTACTCGATCGTCCCCGCCGGCGGGGAACCCCAGCGACCGGTCGCCCGGGAGTACGCCTCGACGCGGGCGACCAGCGCGGGATCGCGCCCGGTGCCGCGGAGGTAGGCGATCGTCGCCTCGTCCACCGGGAACAGCGCGGAGGTCGCCCCGTACTCGGGGCACATGTTCGAGACGGTCGCCCGGTCGGCCACGGAGAGGGTCGCGACCCCCGGGCCGAAGAACTCGACGAACCGGTCGACGACCCCCTTCTCCCGGAGCTTCCGGGTGACCGCGAGCACGAGGTCGGTCGCGGTCGCCCCCGGCGGAAGGGCCCCGGTGAGCTCCACGCCGACCACGACGGGGCGCGGGAGGAAGTACGGCTCGCCGAGCATGACCGCCTCGGCTTCGATGCCGCCGACCCCCCACCCCAGGACCGAGAGGCCGTTGACCATCGTCGTGTGGGAGTCGGTGCCGATCACGGTGTCGGGGAACGCGACCGACCCGCCGTCGGACCCCGCGCGGGCGACGACGGTCGCGAGGTACTCGAGGTTGACCTGGTGGCAGATCCCGTTGCCCGGCGGGACGATCCGCGTGTGCCGGTACGCGCCCTTCGCCCACCGCAGGAACTGGTAGCGCTCGTGGTTGCGCTCGTACTCGCGGTCAAGGTTGATCGCATACGACCGCGGGCCGCCGAAGCTGTCGACCTGGACGGAGTGGTCGACGATGAGGTCGACCGGGACGATCGGATTGACGCGCTCCGCCGGGATCCCGCGCGCGACCGCGGCCCCGCGGAGGATCGAGAGATCGACGATCACCGGCACCCCGGTGAAGTCCTGCAGCAGGATCCGTTCGGGGTAGAACGCGAACTCCGTCTCCTCGGGCATCGGTGCCCCGTTCGCGAGCGCGACGATCGCCGCGAGATCGCTGCGGGACGGATCGAAGTGACGGACGACGTTCTCGAGCAGGACCTGCACGGTGCGGGGCCGCCGCGCGAACCGCGCGGGGTCGACGCCCGCGAGGCGCTCGGGGTGGTAGACGAGCGCGGTCTCGGCGCCCAAGGACGTCGGCTCGGTGACTCCGAGCGGGTCGGCGGATTTCATGGCGGTCCTAGGAACCGGGGGCTTTTGGGTTCTTTGGGCGGTCGAGGCTCCGCCCCTCGGGAGTCACCGGCACGGACCGCTCCCAGCGGCCCCGGACCCTTCCGCCCGGCACGATCCCGTCGACCGGTCCGGCGGTCCGCGCCTCGACCCGGTCGCCGTCGTCGGTCCGGAGCACGACGACGCTCTCCCGGCCCACGGGGCCGACCGCCTCGACCGTCAGCCCGATCCCGTCCGCGGCCCCGAGGTCGAGGCGCAGGTCCTGGGGGTCGACCGCCTCGGGCCCCGACCCCCGCCGGAAGATGTCGTAGCCGAGGAAGCGCGCGCTCCGCTCGGTGCGCGGGTGCTCGAAGACGTCGCGCGGAGCGCCGACGGTCTCGAGCTCCCCATCGAACAGAAGGCCGAGCCGGTCGGCGAGGAAGAGACCCTCCTCCCGATCGTGCGTCACGTGGATCGCCGCGATCCCGAACGCCGCGAGCGCGCGGCGAAAGTCCGTCCGGAGCTCCTGCTTCAACTCCGCGTCGATCGACGCGAACGGCTCGTCGAGCAGGACGAGCCGCGGTCGGGCGGCGAGCGTGCGCGCGAGCGCGACCCGTTGCCGCTCCCCGCCCGAGAGCGCCTCCGGCCGCCGGTCCTCGAATCCCCGCAGCTCGAGGAGGTCGACCAGCCGGCCCACCGTCTCGTCGAGCGCGGCGCGGGGCTGCCGCTGGAGGAGCGGAGCGTAGGCGATGTTCTCGTAGACCGAGCGGTGCGCGAAGAGCGCGGGCTCCTGGAACATGAGACCGATCCCCCGGCGGTGGACCGGGCGATCGGCCAGATCCTCTCCCGCGAGGCGGATCACGCCCTCGGTCGGTCGCTCGAGCCCCGCGATGCACCGCAGGAGGGTCGTCTTTCCGCTCCCGTTCGGGCCGAGCAGGACGAGGTACTCCCGCTCGCCGACGCCCAAGGAGACCGACCGCAGCGCGGGGGTCGCCCCCCACGCGGCCGAGACCCGCTCGACCGAGAGGAGCGCCTCAGAGCTCGACACGGCGACCCCCGAGCACGAGCGCGGCGAAGACCGCGAGGCTGAGCAGGAGCAGGAGCCCGGCCGCGGCGTCGGCGACCGGGAGGAGGCGCGAGTTCGTGAGGGTGTAGAGCAGGACCGGCAGGGTCGCGAAGGTCGGGGTCACGAGGAAGTAGGTCGCGGTGAACTCCCCGAGACCGAGCGCGAACGCGAAGAGCCCGGCGGTGAGCACGCCGTCCCGCACGCGGGGGAGGTCGGCGTCCAGGAACGCGCCCCAGCTCGTCGCGCCGAGCGTCCGGGCGACCTCGCGCTCCTCGGGTCCGAGCCCGGCCAGCGGGATCTCGAGGCTCTGCAGCGCGAACGGGAGCGCGAGGATCGCCTGGCTCACGATCACGAGGACCCAGACGGTCGACTCCCCGCCGAGGAGCGGCCGCCAGAATTCCGCGAGCGCGAACGCGAGGACGACCGGCGACAACAGGAGCGGCACGAACAGGAGGAGCCCGAGGGCTCCGGCCCGCCGCGGGCGGCGCGCGACCGCGAACCCGCTCGCGATCCCGAGGACGATCGCGATCCCGGCCGCGACGCCCGCGAAGAACAGCGTGTTCCCCACCGCGCCGATCGCCGAGAGGCCGAGCCGCGCGGACGTCCTCGCCGAGAAGAGCTCGGTCCAGGCAGCGCCGACGCCACCGCCCCCGACGGGCGCGAGCGTGCGGTAGAGCACCGACGCGAGGAGGGCGACGATGGCCGCGAAGACGGCGGCGGTCTCCGCGGCGAGCCCGATCGCGATCGGAGTGGCCGCGAGCCGCCGGCGGGGGCCGCCGGAGCGCGGTCCCCCGTTGGAGCGGAGCCGGCCGAGCACCGCGAGGTACGCGGCGGTCGGCGCGAGGAAGAGGGCGACGATCGCCGCGGAGAGGACCTCGGCCGCCGTCGGTTGGAGGCCGAGGGTGTCGAGGAACCAGACCTGTGCCTCCACGGTGTAGCATCCGGGCCCGCAGAGGAGCAGCGGTGGGGCGAACGAGAGCGCGGAGAACAGGAACGTGAGGAGGCCTCCCGCGAGCGCGCCGACCCAGGTCGGAGGTCCCCACACGTCGCGGTACGCGCGGCCCGGCGCCCCGCCGAGGGTCGCGACCGTCTCCTCGAGCGCCGCCGAGCTGCTCGCGCATCCGGTCGCGGTGAAGAGGACGACGATCGGGACGTTGAACAGAAGGTTCGCGACGACGATCGCCGGCAGGCCGCTCCCCAGCACCGAGAGCCCCGGGATCGCCGACGAGAGGATCCCCGCGGCTCCGAAGAGGTCGATCACCCCGAGGACCACGATCAGGCTCGGCAGGAGAAAGGGGACGAGCAGGAACGAGCGGAGCGCGGAGCGGCCGGGCCATTCGTACCGCCCGAGGAACACGCCGGCGGGATAGCCCAGCGCGATCGCGAGCAGCGCGGAGACGCCGCCCTGCACGAGGGAGTTCTCGACGGCGCGCACGTTCTCGGGAGCGGTGAGGATCGCGGCCGCGCCCGCCGGCCCCCCGGCCGTGGCGAACGCGTCGAGGAACAGTACGGCCGCCGGGATCAGCGCGAACAGCGCGACGAACCCGACGATCGGGACGAGGAACGCGGCCTCGCCCCCGGGGCGCGTCATGCCGTGCCCGGCGCGAGCGAGAGCCACGTCTCGATCCAGCCGGGCAGCTCGTTCGCGATCTCCCCCGGGGTCGCCTCGGAGTTCAGCGGGACGATCGCGTCGGGATCCACCGCCGCGGAGAAGACCGACGGGAGCGCGATCGTCGAGTTCGCCGGATACTCCCACTCGTTCTCGGGCAGCTCCGCCTGCACGGTCCCGTTGAGGAACCAGTTCTCGAACGCCTCGTCGAGCGCGAGGTGCGCGCTCCCGCGGACGATCCCCATCCCGTAGATCGTGCGCCAGCCGTACTCGGTGCCGTTCCACCAGGAGACCGTCGAATTGAACTGGCCGGCCTCACCGTTCGCCGCGGCGTAGGCGGGGTCCGTGGTGTAGCTCACGACCATCGGCGGACCGCCGGGCGAGGAGAACTCGCCGAAGGCCGTCCCCCAGTCCGTGGCCGGCAACGGGAGCCCCTCGGCCCAGGCGTCCGTCCAGAACGTCTCCCAGTTCTGGTGGAGGACCGCCTCGTAGTACTCGATCTGCCAGACCAGGAACTCCTCGCCGGTGATGTCGGACTCGGGGTTCTCGGTCAGGAGGCCCTGGGCCCACGTCGCGTTGCTCGTGAAGTCCGGGAACGTCGCGTGCGCGACCGCGCCGCCGGTCGAGTTCGCAAAGCTCGCGTTGTAGTCGATGCCGAGGTACCCGTACTCGTACGGCACCGCGGCGTCGTCGGCGCTGAGCTCCGCGGTGAGCTCCGTCGGGACGTCGGCGAGTCCCGCCGGCGCGTACGGGACCAGGAGATCGTCCGCCTCGGCGACCGGCGTCGTGATCTCGTCGAGCCCGAGCACGAGGTCGGCCCCCGGCGATCCCCGCTGCGCGAGGAGCGTGCTCAGGAGGGTGCCGGACGGACACTCGAGCTCCACGTGCACGTGGTACTCGGCCTCGAACGTTCCGAAGACCGTCGAGAACACCGGCGCGGGGGGGACGCAGTCCACCCCGTTGAGGAGGCTCGGGTAAGTGTAGATCACGAGCGTCGTCTCGCCGGGGGGCGGGAGGTGGGCTTCGTACTCGTACACGCCGAATCCCGCGACCGCGACCACGATCCCGAGCGCGATCGCGAGCAGCGCGCGACCGACCCGGCCCGGGCGCCGGAGCCGGCGCGGCGGCGAAGCGGTGCCGGACCGGCTCACGGCCTC
Source organism: Thermoplasmata archaeon (assembly GCA_030038885.1). Lineage (GTDB taxonomy): Archaea > Thermoplasmatota > Thermoplasmata > Lutacidiplasmatales > UBA184 > Lutacidiplasma. The sequence goes on from JASHQY010000017.1 coordinate 11,038, forward strand.
CGCCGGGTGCCGGAGAGGCCTCTCAGGTGCTGCATCGCGTTCCCTTCGCGGGCATTATCCCGATCAGGTTCTTGGGGTCGACGAGGTTCTCCCCCGTCCTCTCAGCCGGTACCCAGCTCCCCCCACCGGAGCGGGCAGTCTCAGCCGCGGGTTAAGGTTTGCCGCGCCCCTGGCTTGGGGAATCGAGGAAGCCGCCCCGGACGTTTCGGTCCTAGTTTTGAGGACATGATACTCTCTACCCGATGGGGCGACGGACGAAGGCACGGCGTTTCCTGTCCTTCCCTCGGAGACGCCGCACGGAGCAGCTACCTATCTATGTCGGGCTCGACCTTCGCAAGAACACGATAGTCGCCACGGCGGCCGACCCATCGCAAGGAGGGCATCGTATGCTCGCAGCGAGGTCGACCGGCGGCGCCGCACCGTTTAAGCCCTCGGGCGGTCTGGCTTCGAGAGTGACCGACTCGTCCGACCCGATGGAAAAGCTCCGCTTCGGCTCGGAGCTCCTCAAGCGCGGCTTCGCCCGGATGCAGCAGGGCGGCGTGATCATGGACGTCACGACCGCGGACCAGGCTGCGATCGCCGAGGAGGCCGGCGCGGTCGCCGTGATGGCCCTCGAGCGGGTACCCGCGGACATCCGGGCCGAAGGGGGGGTCGCCCGGATGGCCGACCCGTTGAAGATCCGCGAGATCCGGGAGCGGGTCTCGATCCCGGTCATGGCGAAGTGCCGGATCGGGCACACCGCCGAGGCCCGCGTCCTCGAAGCGTTGGCGGTCGACATGATCGACGAGTCCGAGGTCCTGACCCCCGCGGACCCGTTCCATCACGTCGACAAGAAGGCGTTCCAGGTGCCGTTCGTCTGCGGCGCGCGCAACCTGGGCGAGGCCCTGCGCCGGATCGATGAGGGCGCCGCGATGATCCGATCGAAGGGCGAGGCGGGCACCGGCAACGTCGTGGAGGCCGTGCGCCACATCCGGCAGATCAACGACGAGGTCGCTCTGCTCGGAAAGCTCCCCGCGAAGGGGGCCGCGACCTGGGCCAAGAAGGAGCGGGTCTCCCTCGGGGTCGTCCGCGAGGTGCGCGAGCTCGGCCGTCTGCCGGTCGTGAACTTCGCGGCGGGCGGGATCGCAACTCCGGCGGATGCGGCGCTCTGCCGCTTGCTCGGCGTCGACGGACTGTTCGTCGGCAGTGGGATCTTCAAGTCGCAGCACCCGATGAAGGTCGCGCGCGCGATCGTCGAAGCGTCGACGCAGTACGACCGGCCGGACGTCCTCGCACGGGTCTCCGCCGGACTCGGGGAGGCCATGAAGGGGATCGAGATCGGATCGCTCGGATCGAACGAACTCCTCCAGTCCCGCGAGTCGCTGCCGACCGCCGGTCGCCGCGACCCCACCGCGGCGTGAGCCCCGGCGAGCGGTCGTCGCACCCGCGCGACCCGATGCGTGTAAAGGCCCGAGGGCCCTAGCCCGCCCGTGCGCATCGTCCAGGTCTCGCCGTTCTTCCACCCTCACGCGGGGGGGGTCGAGTCGCACGTGCGCAGCCTCGCGCGCGAGTTCGCCCGCGAGGGCCACGACGTCACGGTCGTCACGTCACGCTACGACCGAAGGCTGTCGCGCGAGGAGCGCTCCGAGGGCTACCGCATCCTGCGGACGCGGACGCTCGGGGTGGCGTTCAACACGCCGTTCGACCTCGGGACGGCGCGCCTCCTGCGAACGCTCGGCGCGGACGTCGTCCACCTGCACTACCCGCCGCCGCTGACGTCGTTCTTCGCGACCCGCGCGCTCTCGAGCTCGAGGGTCCCGGTCTGCCTCACATACCACTGCGACCTCTACCTCGCGGGCCCGCTCGGCCGGATGCTCGCCGGCCTCTACCAGCGCGCGTTCCTCCCCCCGACGCTGCGCCGGGTGAACCGGATCGTCGTCCACACCCGCAGCTACGGGGTCACCTCGGCGATGCTGCGCGGGCGGGACCTCACGGTGATCCCGTCGGTCGTCGACCTCGACTGGTTCCGGCCGGGACGGGACGCGAGCGATCTGCGCGGCGACCTCCGGCTCGAGGGCCAGCGGATCCTCGCATTCACCGGCCGCCTCGTGCCGCACAAGGGCGTCGACGTCCTCCTCCAGGCGCTCGCCCAGCTGCCGGACGACGTCGTGCTGCTCGTGGTCGGCGCCGGCCCCCGCCTGCCGAACCTCGTCGGCCTCGCGCGCCGGCTCGGGGTCGCGGACCGCGTGCGGTTCTGCGCGTCGGTGACCGACGACGACCTTCCGCGCTACCTCGCGCTCGCCGACGTCTTCGTCTTCCCGTCGCAGAGCCGCCTCGAGGGGTTCGGCCTCGCGGTCGCCGAGGCGATGGCGGTCGGCCTGCCGGTCGTCATCGCCGACATGCCGGGCGTGCGCGAGGTGATCGAGCCCGGCCAGGAAGGGCTCCTCGCCGAGCCCCTGCTCGCCGGCGATCTGGCCGCGAAGGTCCGGACGCTCCTCGACGACCCCGCGCTCGCGCGCCGGATGGGCGCGGCCGGCCGGCGGCGCGCGGAGGAGCGCTACGGCCTCCCGACCGTCGCCGGCCAGCTGCTCAGGTTGTATGCAGACCTGCGCGCAACTGGTTGATCTGGACCTTCAGTCGGCCGGCCTCGGCGCCGGCGGCGCGCTTCCAGTCCGCACCGGCCGACGCGTAGCTGATGCTGCGCGAGGCGTTGATCAGGAGCCCGCGACCGTGCGCGTCGACTCCGTCGCGCACCGCGCTCGAGAGCGAACCGCCCTGGGCACCGACCCCGGGCACGAGGATCGGGATCCCGTTGCCGAGCAGCGAGCGCGCGGCCCGGAACGCATCGGAGAAGGTCGCTCCGAGCACGACGCCGACGTTGCCGTGCGCGTGCGACAGGCGGCGGGCCTCGCCGACGACCGCGAGCCAGAGCGGTCCGCGCGGCGTCGGGATCTCCTGGAAGTCCGGCGCCGAGGGGTTCGACGAGTGGGCGACCACGAACACGCCGCGTTCCGGCGATTCGAGGAACGGCTGGACGGAGTCCCATCCGATCCACGGCGTGAGCGTCACGGCGTCGAAGCCGAACGTGCGGAACGCGCCGTCGCGCCAGAACGCCATCGTGTTCGGGATGTCGTTCGCCTTCAGGTCGAGGATCCGGAGGCGCGCCGACCCGATCCGCCGGCAGATCCGCTCGAGGCTCGCGAGCCCGCGCGGGCCGTAGCGGAAGTACATCGCCATCTGCATCTTGTAAGCGGCCGCGTGGGGGAGGGTCGCGTCGACGATCCCGTCGAGGAACCGGTCGAGCTGCCGGGCGGCGGGGAGCCGGCGCAGCGGTCGCGGCATCTGGGCGGGGTCGGGGTCGAGCCCGACGCAGACCAGCGAATCGCGCGCCTTGAGGATCCGATCGACGCGCTGGACGAACTTTTCGGCCACCGATACGAGGTCAGCGGACCGGGGGCAAATAGATTGCCGTCGCCACCGTTCAACCCCCGCGCCGGTGCGGTCAGTTTTATCGGTCGCGACCGTTCCGGACCTCCGGAACGTCGTGATGTCCGCCACGGATCCCGCACCGGAGCTCCCCGAGACCCGGCTCCGGGACCTTCGTCCCACCGCATCGCCGGTCGAGATCCTGGCCCGGGTCGTCGCCGTCGAGCGTCGGGAGGTGACCCGACGCTCCGACGGGGGCCGACGTCCGCTCGTCTCGGGCCTGCTCAGCGACGGCACCGCGACCGTCCGGTTCACGTGGTGGGACCCGCCGCGCGAGGGGGTCGAGCGCGGCACGGTCCTCCGCGCGGTCGGCGCGGAGGTCCGGGAGTTCCGCGGGCGCCCCGAGCTCACGTTCGGCTGGAAGACGCGGGTCGGACCGGCGAGCGCGGCCGAGCTCCCGCGGGTCACGGGCGAGGAGTTCCCGAAAAAGCACGTCGCGGACCTGGGGCCCGCGGACGAGGGCTTCCGGCTCCGCGCCCGCGTCGTCCGGGTCCAGCCCAAGTCGGTGACGGTCGGCGAGGAGCGACGCGTGGTGCACGAGGGGCTGCTCGCGGACCGCACCGGCTCGATCGCGTTCTCTGCGTGGTCCGACTTCCAGCTCGCGCCGGGAGAGGCCGTCCAGGTCGCGGGCGGGTACGTCCGTCCCTTCCGAGGCCGTCCCCAGCTCGTCCTCGATGAGCGATCGGTCGTCGCCCGGGTCGACCCCGACGATCTGCCCGAGCCGGCCGAGCTCTTGCGGGCGACCCCGAAGTCGATCGCCCGCGTGGAGGACGAGGGCGGCGGGGAAGCGATCGCCGTCGAGGGGATCGTCGTCGGCCTCCTGCCGCCGAGCGGGCTCGTCTACCGGTGCCCGACGTGCCGCCGTTCCGTCACGGGCGGCCTGTGCCGGGTGCACGGCCAGGTCGAGGGACAGGCGGACCTCCGGGCCCGCATCGTGCTCGACGACGGCACCGGGGCGCTCACGGTCAACGCGGGACGCGCCGAGACCGAGCGGCTCTGGGGGCTCTCGCTCGCGGAAGTGCGCGCGCGCCTCCGCGACCTGCCGGACCCGAGCGTTCTCGAGGAGCAGCTCTTGGAGCGCCTCTTGGGCCGCCGCCTGCGGGTGCGGGGACCGGGCACGAAGGACGACTTCGGCATCACGCTGCAGCCGGAGTCGATCGAGACGATCGACGTCGACCTCGACGCGGCGGCCTCGGAGCTCGCCGCGCGGCTCCCGGGAGGCCGCTGATGGCGCTCCGCGAGCCCGCCTGGCGCGTGAGCGCCCGGGAGCTCGAGAGCTCGCTCGAGGAGGAGCGCGGCCCGGGCGAGCGCGCTGCCGGCTACCTGCTCTCCCCGTTCGGGGCGCGGATGAACCGGGTCGTGGTCGCGGGCGCGCTCACCCCGGCGGAATCGATCGGCCGCGACGAGTCGTCCGCGTTCTGGCGGGCGCGCCTCTCCGACCCGACCGGGGCGGTCGCGGTCACCGCGGGGAGCTTCCAGCCCCGCGCGATGGCCCAGCTCCGCGCGGCCCGGGAGCCCCGCCCCGCGATGGTCGTCGGGAAGGTCCACCTCTACCGCGGACACGACGGGGTCGGCTACGTGTCGGTCCGCGCGGAGAGCGTCCGGTCGCTCTCGGAGACCGAGGAGCGAGGGCTGCTCGCCGACATGGTCCGCCACACGCTCGATCGCCTCGATCTGATCGAGCGGATCGAGAAGTCCCCTTCGACGCCGGAGAGCGACCTCCGCGCGGACGGGGTGCCTCCCGCGTGGATCCGCGCCGCGCACGAGGCCCTGCGGCGCTACCCGAACGTCGACCGGGGTGCGTTCCGCCGCGAGCTCGCCGCCACGGTCCGGTGGGTGGCGGGCGAGAGCGGCCCCGCGGCCCCCGCGGAGCCTCCGCCGCCGACCGTGACCGTCACCCGCGCGCCCGCGC
>JASHQY010000142.1 GCA_030038885.1 Thermoplasmata archaeon
CTCGCGCGGCGCCGGCTCGGTCCCTCGGACGGCGCCCGGTGCCGCGGCGGCCGCGGCGGCCGACGGGGCCGCGACGCGGAGGGCGGACACGTAGCCCCACAGGAACATCGCGAGGCCGAAGGCCACGATCACGACCAGGTCCCACGGCATGTTCAGCAATCCCATCGGTTGGACCGTGATCGGGTAGTCGTAGGGGCTGCCCGTGCTCAGGAAGTTCTCGTAGATGAAGAACTGGTCGCCCAGGTACGAGATGATCCCGAGGCCACCCAGGTACGTGGCGATCCAGAGGACGCCCTTCGATTCCTGGTACGTCAGCTTGCGGACCAGGAAGGTCACGAAGTAGAGCGGGATCCCGAGGAACAGGATCGCGGTCCCGAGCACCGGCAGGATCGGGAGGCCGTTGAGGTACGGCCCGGCGCCCGCGAACGTCGCGCCGGACGGCGGGGCGTATACGAACCACGCCCCGACGATCGCGAGCGCGCCCACGACCCCGCCCATCTCCGCGAGGCGCGCGGCCGCGCGGAACTTCGGCGACGTGAACAGGAAGTAGAGCGGGATCCCGCCGAGCATCGCGAAGACTCCGACCAGCGTCCACGGCCAGGAGGCCCAGTAGACGAGGATCGTCGCCGCCACGAAGGCGGTCGGGGCGAGCACCCAGGCGGCCGGCATCCGGTACGGGCGCTCGGTGGCCCCGTCGGTCCGGCGCAGCACGACGAGCGCGAGCGAGGCCGCGGCGTACGGTACGAGCGTCGTGATCGACGCGAGGAGCGCGACCGCCGGGAAGTTCGTCAGCAGCACGAGGACGGCGCCCGTGAGCACGCTCGCGAAGATCAGCGCGACCGCGGGCGTGCCGAAGCGCGGGTGGACCCGGGCCATCGACTTCAGGAACAGGTTGTCCTTCGCCATGGCGTACGGGATCCGGCCCTGGAGCAGGACCCAGTCCCCGCCCGCGCCGAGCGTCGAGAGGATCGCCCCGACCACGACCACGGTACCGAGGATCGCGAGGCCCCAGGCGTCCGCGACGTTGTTGAGCAGCAGGACGCCGGTGCCGCCCCAGTTGCCCGGGGTGATCGACAGCGCGCCCCAGCGGACGCCGCCGATGAACGCGACCGCGACCAGGGCGTAGATCCCGGTGACGATCGCGACGCTGAGGATCGTCGCGCGCGGGATCGCGCGCTTGGGCTCGCGGACCTCCTCGGCCGGGATCGACGCGGCCTCGAACCCGGTGAACGCGAAGAAGCCGAGCGCCATCGCGAACGCGACGCCGGTCCAGCCGAACGGCGAGAACCCGAACGCGCTGAAGTTGTCGAGGCGCAGGAGCAGGAGTCCGACGAGCCCGAACAGCACGAGGGGGATGATCTTCGAGAACGTCGTCACGATCGCGAAGACGCTGCCCCACTTCACGCCGACGATGTTGAGGACGGTGTAGCCGACCAGGAACACGAGCGCGATCCCGACCCCCAGCCAGGTGATCGAGAGCACGCCCGAGCTGTTGACCGTGATGAGCGCTCCCCAGTAGGTCCCGAGGTATTCGACGAAGACGTCGATGATCGCCGCGGTCCCGATGAACGCGTAGAGGAAGTATCCCCAGCCGAGCATGAACCCGGCGAAGTTCCCGAGCGCCCGCCGCGGCAGCGAGTACGGGCCTCCCGTGATCGGGTACGCCGCTCCCAATTCCGCGTACGGCAGCGCCAGGAGGATCACGACGATGCCCAGCAGGACCAGCGCCACGATGGCCGCGGGCCCGGCGACCGAGCCCATCGTCGCCGCGAGGGCGAAGATCCCGGACCCGATGATCCCGCCGACCGTGATCGAGGTCAGCCCCAGCATGCTCACTTCGCGCTTCAGTTTCGGAGGGGTTTCCGCCACGGGGATCACCGACGAGGCACGTTCGCGCGGAGTACATGGACGGCCCGTCAAACCGGATTGACACGGCCGGGAGATCCTCGGGGTTCGGGGCCTGAGCAGGCCGCGGTGCGCTCCCGGAGGGCCGCGCGAGCTCCCCTCGTACCGGCGGAGGCCTGCCCTCCGCGCGTTCCGGTGTCGCACGGAACTCCCGCGGCAGCTCGGCCGGGGGGCGATCGGACGACCGGGCAAGCTCGCTCCCGTCGGTCCGCTGCCGGCCCCGATCGTGCGACGCGGATCCGAGGACGTCCCTCCGTCCCGCCGGGCGGGACCCCGATACCGGCCGGCAGGCCCCGGGGTCCGCTTCGGGTCCCCGGAGCTTCGGAGGGCCCGGTCGGGGGCGACGTCACTCCGTCGTGGGGGCTCCGCCCGAGGAGGGCTTCAGGATCAGGAGGGACGAGGTCGCGTGCGCGTAGAGCTTGCCGTCCGACCCGGACAGGCGCGCCTCGGCCGCGGCGACGCGAGTTCCGGAGTGCACCACTCGGCCCTCGGCCCTCAGGGTCCCGGAGCGCGCGGTCACCGGTCGCAGGAAGTTGACCTTCAGCTCGATGGTCGTGTATCCCACGCCGGAGGGGAGCGTGGTGTGGAACGAGCAGCCCATGGCCGTGTCCAGCAGCACCGTGACGATCCCGCCGTGCACGTTCCCCAGCGGGCTGTACATGTACTCGGCGGGCTCGAATTCGAACGCGACCGACCCCGGCTCGAGCGACGCGATCCGGATCCCGAGCAGCTCCATGAACGGAGGGGGCGGGAGTTCGCGACGCAGGAAGGCCCGCATGAACTCGAGCCCGGTCAGTCGTCGCAGGGGCTCCTCAAACTGCGCCGGATCCGACCAGCGCACGGTGCGGGTCCGAACGGTCGGATCGTCCGCCATCGATCGGCCGCTACCCCTCACGCGCAACGAGGAATGCATCTTGAACCCTCCGGAGAGCTCGGAGGGCTCCTCGCGAGGGCGCGCTCCCCGGTTGCCGGACCGCCTCGCTACGACCGGGACGGGGGCCGCGGCCGCAGGAGGTCCGAGTACGAGCCCGCTTGCAGGGCGTCCGGCGGAAGGTGGAGCTGCTCCAGCATCCCTCTCAGCTCGGCGTGGGCGCTCGACGAGGAGTCCTCGTCGTCCACGGTCTTCTCGAACTCCAGAAACGAGCCCAGGCCCTCGACCCGGTCCAGATGGACCCGCGTTCCGTTCCATTCGAAGACCCTCCGGACCTTGGACACCACGACGCGGACCCCGAGCGCGGACGAGAGCACGGGTTCCAACCCGTGGCGCGCCGGGAGCGCCGCGAGGACGATCCGGCTCTCCTTGGTGTCCGCCCGGTCGGGTCGGTCATACCACACCAGCTGGTCGCGGCCCGGTCGCTGGAGGCGAAGCTTGAGCCGCCCGCGGGTCCCGTGGAAGTAGACGTCCCGCTGGTGGAGCGTCGCCCGGGGCACCGCGCCGAGCGCACGGAGACGGCGCTCGATCTCGATCGGAACGTCCACTCGAGCCTTGAGCTCCACCAACCTCTTGCGCAGCGTCCCGGACGCGGCCGCTTCCCTCGATTCCTCTTCCTCCCGGCGCATGGTCGGTCCCCGCTCCGCTCGATGCCGAGCACACGGGCGGGATCGCTTCAAGCTGCCGGAGCCGCTCCTCGGGACGCCTCACCCGGAGCGCGACCTCGTCCAGCGTTCGAACCGAGCGCCGGCGAGGGCGCGCTCCGGCTCAAGATGCGATCGGGCGCACGCCCACGTACAGCCCGCGGGTCCGGTACTGCCCACCGAGGAGGACCTTGGCCCGGAAGCCGGCCCGTCGGAACGATCCGAGCATCTCCTCGGTGTCGATGAGGGGGTTCCGCACCCGCTCGGCGAAGTGACGTACCGGTGCGCCCGGCTCCCCGATCAGGAACTGGAAATCCACCACCGAGTGGTCGCCCTCGCGCCAGGAGGACGTGACCCGGGCGAGCCGGACCTCGCGATCCTCGTAGGTCACCAGGTCTCCGTGGGTCCCTTGCCACCGCGAAGAGCGGATCCAGCCTTCGACCAGCGCCACCCCGCCGGGACGCAAATGACGGTAGAAGTTGGCGATGGCCCGATCGCGATCCCGGCGGGTCTCCATGTAGGCGATCGCGCTGAACAGGCACGTGACGATGTCGAACGTGGTCCCCAGGGAGAACCGACGCATGTCGCCGTGCACGAGGCGGACTCCGCGGCCGAGGCGGCCCCGGGCCACCGCGAGCATCTCCCGGCTCGAGTCGACGCCGGCAACGGAGAGCTCCCGCCGGAACTCCGCGAGATGCCTTCCGGTGCCGCACCCGACGTCCAAGAGGGACACGGGCACCCGCTGCCCGTAGCGGCGCGCGATCCGGAGGAGCGCGCGGGCCTCCTTCGCGTAGTCCTTCCGGTGGTACGTCCGGTCGTAGTAGCCGGCCAGTTCGCCGTACAGGCCGCTCCGCGTCACGAACGGCCCAGCCCGTTCCCTCAGAAAACCTCGCTTCCCCCGGGATCGCGCACCGGACTTCCGAACCGCTCCGGTCCGTGGCGTCGCAACCCCCCTCCGGGGCGCGGACGAGGGCCGGCGCGTGCCGCCCGCCGCCCGTCCCTCCTGACGCCCCAGACGCCGGGGCGGTCGCCCGCCCATAATGTTACTTTGTGTATATATACACGTAAGGAAATGTATTGGCCGTGGCCCCCGACGTCTTCACCGTGCTGGCCGACCCGACCCGCCGACGTCTCCTCGGGGCGTTGGCCTCCGGGGAGCGTACCGTGAACGACCTGGTGGCGGGAGTCGACATCGAACAGCCCGGCGTCTCCCGCCACCTCCGCATCCTCCAGGAGGCCGGCTTCGTGTTCGTGCGGCCCGACGGTCAGCGACGCTGGTACTCGCTGCGGACGCAGCCGTTCGACGCGCTGGTCGACTGGATGCACGGCCTCGCGCAGGACCAAGCGGGCCGGCTGGAGCGCCTGGCCGCTCTGATCGAGGTGTCGAAGGGGCCCTCGCCGAAAGGGAGGCGACGGTGAGCGAGCGGCCGGCGGTCCGCGTCGTCCGCGAACAGGAGTTCGTGGTCGACGGCACGCTCCGAGCGAGCCCCGAGAAGATCTTCGCGGCCTACACCGACCCCGAGCTCGTGCCCCGGTGGTGGGCGGTGCCGGGCGGCTCGCTTCGGGTCGAGCAGATGGACGTTCGGCCGGGCGGGAAGTATCGGTTCGTGGAGCGGACGGCCGACGGGCAGGAGCTGGTGTTCGTGGGCACGTATGTCGAAGTGAGGCCGCCCATTCGTCTCGTCTACACCTTCGAGGTGGAGGGACACGGCGATCCCGTCACCACCACGGTCGACCTCGAACCGGAGGGAGAGTCGACCCGGGTCACGCTCACGACTCGCTGCGCTTCGAAGGAGGTCCGGGACCGGAGGTTGAGGTATGGGGCCGAGGCCGGGGCGAAGGCCGCCCTCCAGCGGCTGGCCCGGGTCCTCGAGGCACCGGAGGTACCCGAGCGATGAGGGCTACCCGCCGGTCCGCGCCTCCCGCTCGGTCGATCGACGCGAGGCGCGGGAGGCGAGCCGATTGGCGGGGGGAGACGCTCTCCCGGATTCGTCGGCTCATCGAGGCCGCGGACCCCGGTGTCGTCGAGGAAGTGAAATGGAGGAAGCCCACGAATCCGGCGGGCGTTCCGGTATGGTCGCACGGTGGCATCCTCTGCACGGGCGAGACCTACAAGGACCACCTGCGGCTGACGTTCGCCGACGGGGCGGCGCTCCCCGACCCCCACCGCCTCTTCAATGCGAACCTCGAGGGCGTCACGCGAGCGATCGTCCTCCACGAGGGAGACACGATCGATGACGACGCCTTCCAGTCCCTGATCCGCGCCGCCGTCGCGCGGAACGCCTCGTCCACCCCGGGCGCGCGAACGACCCGGTCCGCCCGGTAGCAGGGCGCGGTCGCGTTCGACGCGCGCGAACGAGCCCTTGACGTGCCGGGGCACGTCCCGGAGCGCTCGGCGGTCCCCCGAATCTCGGAAGTGAGGCCGACAAAGGGGTCACCGCGCACGGCTCCGGGCCGTTCGCGGGCGGTGGGACGGTCGATTCCGACGGGACGCTCACGGACGCCGACGCTGGCGACCCCTCTCCTTTCGGGTCCCCAGAAGGTTCGGCGGGACCTCTCGAGCGCGCCGCCGCGTGACCCGTTCGGGGCTCGATCCTATCGAGACCTCGCTCCGACGTTCGTGATGGCCCGCGAGGGAGCAACGGGAGGAGGGAGATCGTGGTTGGGTCAGCTCCCGGACCGCTCCGAGACCAACGGGGACCCTCCGGTCCACTCCACGCAATCCCGGGTCCCCCTCTCCTCCGGTCGGGACCGGCCTCGGAGACTCCCGGTCGGGGCGCCGTCGAGAGGAGACCCTGCGGGCCCGAGGGGAGCCGCAAGACGATTTCCTCCCCGGGATGGGACCGCCCGGTGAGGGGGAGAACGGAGGGAATGGAAGCGAACCGCAGGAACGAGACTCAGACCGTCGTGAGGTCGCGATAGGCGGTGGGCCTCGGGCGGAACGCCACGAACACGACCTCATGTCCTTCGACCCGGTAGAGTCCACGGTACCCTCCCACGCGCATCGTCCAGAGACCCCGGCCCCCCTTGAGCGCATGGACGTCCAAGATGCCGGGGACCGACCGAAACGGCGACCGCTCTAGCTCCGTAAACCCCGCATCGAATCGACGTCGAACCGACCTGGGAAGACGCATCAGCTCGTTCGCGGCCGATAACGTGAACCGAACGGAAAAAGCCACGTCAGTACGCCCGACGCGCTCGAAGCTCGCTCAGCGAGACACGTGGCTCCTGGCGGTAGCGGCGGTCCATCTCCTGGAGGAACTCCTCGGTGGGATACTCCTCGATCAACTCGAGGATCACGTCGCCGTAGGTCTTCCCCGGGGTCTTGTACTTGGCCAAGGCACGTCGCACAAAGACAGGGACGGTGATCGTGGTGGGGGCGGTGTCGGCGGCCACGATGGCACGAGCCAATTGGCACTATAATTGGCTTATCCATATCCCACCCGCAGGAAACCACCCGGGATGACGGGGGTCACTATGGTTACGGTTGTTACGGGCCCGAGGGGATTCGAACCCCTGATCTTGCGGTTAAGAGCCGCCTGCTCTACCGGGCTGAGCTACGGGCCCACGGACGGGGCGGCCCGACCGACCCGCGGGAGATAAAGGCTCGGACGCTCGCGCCGGTCACCGGCGGATCCGCTCGAGCGCCGCGCCGACCATGAACGGGAAGAGGACCGTCACGTCGCCTTCGACGGTCGTGTGCCGCGCGGTCGGCTTGACCTTCCCCCACGAGACCGCCTCCCGCGTGCGCGCGCCCGAGAGGCTCCCGTCCCACTCGACGGCGGTCGTGAGGTAGAGCGCGGCGTCGAGCCCGTCCCGGAACTGGTTCCACCAGATCGTGTGGTGCTTCGAGATCCCGCCGCCGAGCAGGATCGCTCCGGCGCGCTTCGCCTCGAACACGAGGTCGGAGAGGGCCTGCTCGTCGGAGAACAGATCGAGCGCGAGCTCCTTGTGGTCCTGCCAGAAGAGCCAGAGCTGCGAACCGACCGCCCCGTCGGTGATCCCGGGGACGAACACCGGCACGTCGCGGTCGCGGGCGGCGCGCAGGATGCTCGAATCCGCCGACGCGGGGATCGATTCGCCGATCGCCCGCGCGAGCGCGCGGGTCGAGAGCGTTCGGGTCCCGCCGGCCCACAGGCGGCGGAGGAGCCCCTGCATCTTGCGCTCGATGATCGCGCCGTAGTTCGCCTGGGGGATCACGAGGTTCCCGAGGCGGTAGAGGTGGCGGCGGTGCAGGTCCGCGTCGTCGAGGTCCCACTCGCCGTGGTAGTACGGCCGGAACGCGCGCGCCAGATCGTGGTCGAGCGTGCCGCACGTCGTGAGGACCGCGTCGACGTAGCCTTCGCGCACGAGGGTCGCGAGCACCCCGCGCGTGCCGGTCGCGACCAGGTCGGCCGGGAACGAGAGGAACCGCGTCATCTCCTCGTCCGCGAGCATCCGCGCGAGCAGGTCGACGCCCCGCGCGACCTCCTTCGCGCTGAACCCGCCGCCGGCCTCGAGCCGTCGCGCGAGCACGTCGAGCGACGGCGCGTCGTCGATCCGCACGTCCTCGACCTTCCGCGGCACGGCGGGCCTCGAGGGTCGGAGGCTTAAAGCCCCCCGGTGAGGCCGAGGGAGAGCGAGTGGAAGAGCAGCACGTACGCGACGACGTAGCCGACCAGCGCCCCGCCGTTCAGGAACGGGAGCCCCGCCTGGGCGTTGCCCCGGAGCACGAGGCGCATGAGGATCGCGTAGCCGAGGAGGGAGCCGAGCAGCGCTCCGATCCCGGCCCACAGGTTCGCGCCGACGCCCGCGATCACCGGGGCGGTCGGGAGCCAGACGAACGCCGAGACGACCAGCGTCCCCGGGATCACGACGTCCCCGAGGCCCATGAACATCGCCTCCCGCTCCTCGACCGGCTGGGCGCGCTGCGCCGTGAGCTTCGGAGCGCGGGAGTAGTCGTAGTCGGACCGGTCCGGCATCACGAGCAGGATCGGGAGCTTCATGTCGGTCACGACCTCGGCGAGGCTCAGCATGTGCTTCGTCCCGTAGACCGCGATCGCGTCGTAGATGAGGAGCGCGATCAGGAGGACGAACGCGGGGAGGATCGCGAACGAGATGCCGAGGATCGCGATCAGCGAGCCGGCGGCGAGGAACCCGACGAGGTCGACGACGTACCACTGCGGCTCCATCAGGAGGACGAGGTAGAGTCCCGCGCTGACGATCGCGGCGAAGACGACCGCCGGCTCGAACACGAGCTCCGCGCCGTACGGCGGCGGGAGGAGGAGGCCGGGCGGGAGGACCGAGAACGTCGCGTAGAGCGTGACGTAGAGCGACGCCGCGATCCCGACGAGGATCAGGTGGCGGAGCGTCGCGAGCCCGCCCTTCCGCCGCGCGAGCCAGAGGATCAGGAGCGGGGCGAGGACGATGATCGCGACGATCTCGATCGGCCCGGAGGCGCTCTGGGGGTTCGTCCCGGTCGTGAGGCCGGCCGAGCGGAACGGGTCCGACAGGAGCAGCGCGATCGCCTGCGCCCCCACGTAGAGCGCGAGCAGTCCGACCCAGCGGAGGCTCCGCATGGCCGTCTAGGGCTGGACGATGGCGTACGCGTTGTTGCCGAGGACCTTCGTGACCTTCGCGTTGACGGTCGTGCCCCGCTGGGTCGCACCGGTGACGAAGATCACGAAGCCCTCCTTCTTCGCGACGCCGTCGCCGCGCCGTCCCACGTCCTCGATCGTGAGGCGGTAGACCTCGCCGACGACGACCGGCGCGCGCGGCTTCTCGGGCGCGACGACCCGGCGGACCGTCACCGGCCGCTGCGCGCCGCACGCCTCGCAGATCAGGAGCGTGAGACGACCCTCCTTCTTCAGGTGCGTGTCCGGGCGCTTGCACTCCGTGCAGATGACGTACTTCGCGGTGTACTCCCGCAGCCGCTGGGCGATCTGGTCCTTCGTGAGGCGCGACTTGAGGACGCCGCGCGGAAGGTCGAGCACGCCCGGGCAGCCGAACTCCTTCGCGAGGAACTGGACGACGTGGTCCGGCTCCCGCCGCAGGACGCTCGTGATCTCCTGGAAGTTGCGGATGACCGTGTTCTTCCCGTCGGTCATGATGTCCGGCTCCGGCACCTGGAACCGCTCGCTGCCGGTCTGCACCGGCGGCAACTTCGAGCGCGCGCGCTCGAGCAGGGACTCGTAGCTCGCCATCGGGACCGGTAGCGACCGGGGGTGCGGGTAAAAGCGTTGCCTCAGGCGGGGGCCGGCGGGCCGACCCGGGGGAAGTCCCGCAGCACGTCGAGGATCGCCTCGAGGTTCTCGCCCGGCACGATCGTGGTCGCGCCGCGCCGCACGACGTCGTCGACCGGTCGGAAGGCGATCCCGACCCGGCTGCGACGGAACAGCCCGACGTCGATCTCCGAGTTGCCGACCGACGCCGTCTCGTCGGGTCCGATGCCGAGCTGGGACTGGAGCGACGCGAGGACCGCCTCCTTCTCGAGGATCGGCACCCGGACGATCCCCTCGCCGGTCAGCCGGCCGTCCGGCGCGACCCGGAACCCGTTCGCGAGCGCGACGTCGACGCCCAGGTCGCGCGCGACCCGGCGGGCGAGGAGGTCGATCCCCCCGCTGATGATCGCGGTGCGGGCGCCCCGGGCGCGCAGGCCCCGGACGAGGGCCTCCGCGCCCGGCATCAGCGGGACCCCGCCGAGGATCTCCTCGAGCTCGTCGATCCGCAGGTCGGGGCGGTGCCGCCGCCAGATCCGCACGTCGGAGCGGATGAACTCGTGGTCGTCGATCTCCTTCGCGAGGAACCGGCGCAGGCCCTCGTCGTTCCGGTCGCCGAAGTGGCGGTGCACGACCGCCCACGAGCTCTCGACGTCGACGAGCGTCCCGTCCAGGTCGAGCGCGACGAGCCTAAGCACGGTCGCCCCGCGCGATCGCGTCGGCCCGATCGAGGACGTCGTCCGTCGGACGGACGGCCCACGCCGCGAGGTTCGAGTCGACCTGCTCCGGTCGGCTCATGCCGATCACCGGCGCGGCGCCCTGGCGCTCGAGCCAGTGGAGCGCGATCGAGGCGAGCGGGACCCCGGCCGAGCGGGCCAGCTCGCGCAGGGCCCGCGCCCGCTCGAGGATCTCGGGGAGGCGATCCGGCTCGAACAGACGGCGCGTGACCTGCTGGACCTCCTTCGGCACCCCCTTCCCCTCGAGGTAGCGCCCGTGCAGGAGGCCCCGCGCGAGGGGCGTGTACGCCTCGATCAGGATCCCGTGCGCGCGGCAGTAGTCCCGCACCGGGTCGGCCTCCTCCCGGGCGAAGAGGTTGTACCGGACCTGGTTCACGACGATTCGGGCGGCGGAGAGCTCCTTCGAGGCGTGCTCGAGATCCTCGACCGAGAAGTTCGAGACGCCGATCGCCCCGACCTTCCCTTCGGTCCGGAGGGCCTCGAGCGCCTCGAGGGTTCCCGAGAGCGGCACGCGCGGGTCGGGGGCATGGATCAGGTAGAGGTCGACCGACCGCCGGCCGAGGCGCTCGAGGCTGTCGATCAGGCTCGCGCGTACCTGCGCCGGTCGCAGGTGCTCCCAGGAGACCTTGGTCGCGACGTAGGCGTCCGGGGCTCCCGCCGCCGCGCGGTCGAGCACCTCGCCGAGCAACCGCTCCGAGCGGCCGCCTCCATAGACCTCGGCGGTGTCGAACCAGCGGACCCCGAGCTCGTAGGCGCGCCCGATCACGGCCCGCGTGCGGGCCTCGTCCTCCGGCGTCCACCGGCCGAGCGCCCACAGTCCGAGGCCGAGCCGCGGGTGCGGCTTCGAGCCGTCCCCCATCGGCACCGTTCCCACGGCCGGCGTCGGGGGCGCGGCGGCGGGCGTCGCGCGCCGGGGCTTTCGGGGCGGGGCCCGACGGGGGGTCTTGGCGGTCACGGCCCCCGGCCCGCGTCGCGCACGCCGCACGGACCGCGCCCGGAGGCGGGGGCGATCGGGGTCCGGGGAGCGGAGCGCGCGGGCGGGGACGTCATCTTTGGCCGCCGAGGCGACCGGGATAAGAGCGTTTGCGGTGCGCCGGTCGGGTCCGGGACTCGACGCGCGGGGGACCGCCCTAGGGATCCGGCGCCGACGGCGAGTCGGCCGGTGCGTCGCCGTCCGGACCGTCGTCCGGGCCGGCGGGGCGTTCCGGCGCCTGCGCATCGATCCGGCGGATCCGCTCCGAGAGCTCCCGCACCTTCGCCTCGGTCTCCCGAACGAGCTCGGGCGGCGCCCGGCCGCGGAACCCCGGGTCGGCGAGCCGGCCCTTCGCCTTCTCGAGCAGCCCCGCGAGCTTCTCGCGCTCGCGCGCGAGCGCGTCGGAGGCCGTGGGGCCGGTCGTCGGCCGTTCGACGTAGCACTCGCCCAGCGGGGCGACCCGGCGTGCGGCGTGCGGCGGCGGGGCCGAACCCGCCGCGAGGAGCTCGAGCGGCCCG
>JASHQY010000143.1 GCA_030038885.1 Thermoplasmata archaeon
GATGAGGAGCTCGACCGCCAGTGCGGCCGGATCCGCGGCGACCTCGTCGAGCGGGCGGCGGAGTCGACGCGGGAGTTCCGCTCGGAGACCGACCGGCAGATCACGATCGACGTCGAGGCGATCCGGGTCGCGCTCCAGCGCGGGGGGGACCGCCATGCCCTCGACCGCGCGTCCGCCGACGCGTGGGACCAGACGCAACAGCGCTGGGCCGGCGAGGTCGCGGACGTCGAGCGCTGGGCCCGCGGGACCGCGGCGTCATGACGGCGCCGGCGGGGGCTCCCGCCGTCCCCCGTCCGGCGGCTCCCGCGGTCGACGACTGGACGCGGATGCTCCCGCCGCCCGATTCGATCGAGTGGTTCCCGCCCGGCACCCAGCTGCTCCGGGCCGACCTCGTGCTCGTCATCGCGGCGGCGGTCGACGGGTTCGTCGTGCTCGGGATCGCGGGGGCGTACGGACCGCTGAACCTCCCGCGCGCGCTCCTCGGGACCTGGGGCGCGCTGCTCGTCGGACCGGCGGCCGGGATCGTCGTGACCGCCGGGACGACCCCGTACCGGCTCGGGATCACGCCGCGGGGGCTCCTGCTCCGGTTCGTCTACGGGTCGCTGTTCGTCCCGTGGAACTTCGTCTTCCCCGACGTGCAGCGGACCCGGCGCTACCGGACGCTCGCGTACGTCGACACCCGGACGATGAAGGTCGCCGCGGTGCGGATCCGGCCGGCCCAGACCCGGCTGATCGTCGGGCACCGCTGGAGCGAGACCTGGGATTCGCGCGCGGAGGCGGCGCGGGTCTGGGGGACGGCCGCGACGTGAGCGGGCACCCGCGGGACGGGACCGGTCGGCGGCCGGACCCGGCCGGCGCCGCGGCCCGGGCAAACCGTATCTACTCGCGGGCCCCACCGGACACGAGCCATGGGGTCCAGCGGAATCTCCGCGGCGCGGAGGGGGGCCCCCACGGCAGGAACCGATGTCGCCCGGATCCGACGCGCTGGCCCGACGCCCTGAGGCGCTCGGCCGCCGGTCGCTCGGGATCCCGGTCGACGGTCGCACCCCCCGGTCCCCCGCGGCGTGCGGGTCCGAGAGGTGACCGATGCCGTTCGCGAGTATCCTCGAACCCCCGGGCGAGGCCCCGCCCGCGACCCCGGACGCGACGCTCGCCGCGGTCTTCCATGACCTGAACTTCGATCAGATCGTCACCGGCGCGACCGAGGGCCGGGCGCCGTACGACCTCGCCGGGTTCTTCGGGCATCTCCTCTCGCGCGCGAGCTCGGTCGCGTACCGGCACGAGGTGCTGCGGGACCTCGAGCGGCCGGAGGTGCGCTCTGCGATCGATGCCTTCGCGACCGCGATGCGCTCGGTCCGCGCCCGCATCGCCCAGGCCGACAAGCTGCGCCAGCCGTTCCAGCAGGCGTCCTGGCGCCTCGACGCGACGATCGAGTACGCGAACGCGACCGAGACGCTCACTGCCGCGCTCGGTCAGGCGCCGATCGCGTCGGCCGGCCTCCGCAGCCTGCGGGAGTACCTCACGGGCTACCTCGAGTCCGCGGCGTACCGCTCGTTCGCCGTGACCAACCGAACGCTCGCGACCGAGCTCGACCGGGTCCACTACGGGGTCTTCGTCTTGAAGAGCCGGGTGACGGTCCAGCCGTTCCAGGACGAGGCGGACTACAGCGCGGAGGTCGCCGCGACGTTCGAGCGGTTCCAGCAGACCACCGCCGCCGACCACCGCGTCGCCCGTCGGGACCCGTACCCCGAGGTCAACCACGTCGAGGAGCAGATCCTGCTCCGGGTCGCTCCGCTCTTTCCCCAGGTGTTCGCACGGCTCACCGAATTCGAGCGGCAGCACCGCGAGTTCCTCGACGCGACCGTCGTGCGGTTCGACCGGGAGGTCCAGTTCTACCTCGGCTACCTCGACGCGATCGCGCCGCTCCGCAAGGCCGGGCTCGAGTTCTGCTACCCCGAGGTCGTCGAGGACTCCAAGGAGGAGACCGCGACCGCGACGTTCGACCTCGCGCTCGCCCGCCAGCTCCACCGCGGTGGCGCCGCGATCGTGCCGAACGACTTCGCGCTCCACGGCGCCGAGCGGATCCTCGTGGTCTCCGGCCCGAACCAGGGCGGGAAGACGACGTTCGCCCGCACGTTCGGCCAGCTGCACCTGCTCGCGGCGCTCGGCCTCCTGGTCCCCGGCCGCGACGTCCGGCTCGCGCTGGTCGACCGGGTCCTCGCCCACTTCGAGCGGGAGGAGCACATGGAGGACCTCCGCGGCAAGCTGCTCGACGAGCTCGTCCGGGTCCGGGAGATCTTCGAGCGCCTGACCGCGCGCACCGTGGTCGTGTTCAACGAGAGCTTCTCGACCACGACGGTCGAGGACGCCGAGTTCCTCGGCTCGCGCGTGCTCGAGGAGCTCGTCCGCCGGGACGTCCTCGCGGTCTACGTGACGTTCCTCGACGAATTGTCGCGCCTCGGCCCGGCGACCGTGAGCATGGTCAGCACGGTCGTGCCGGACGACCCCGCGCGCCGCACGTTCCACATCCTGCGGCAGCGCGCCGACGGCCGGGCCTACGCCCTCGTGGTCGCGAACCAGTACGGGCTCTCGGAGGACCGGATCCGCGAGCGGGTCCATCCATGAGGAACTTCCTGCTCTACCCGGACCGGAGCTTCGACCTCAACGCGCCGTGGCCGAAGAGCGCGGACGCGGTCGTCCGCGACCTCGAGCTCGCGGCGCTCTTCGACGCGATGGCGAAGGGCGACGCGTTCCTCGCGAACGTCGCGCGGCGGGTGATCGTCACCGGCGTCCCCGACGTCGCCGGGATCGAGTACCGCCAGGCGATCCTCCGGGACGCGCTCGACCATCCCGCGGTCGTGCGGGAGCTCTACCAGATCGCGGTCGAGGCGCTCGAGACCGAGCACTCGGTCTACCGTCCGTACTCCCGCTCCCCGGAATCGGTCCTCCGGCGGGCCGCCCAGGCGCTCGAGGAGCTCACGCCCCATCTCGAGCGGCTCCGCAAGGTCGCCGACGGGCCGGTCGCCGACTTCCGTTCCGAGGGGTTCCGGCGGTTCTTCGCGACGCTGCGGGACGAGCTCAGCGACGCGTTCTTCGCGGACCTCGCGAGCCACCTCGAGACCGTCCGCTTCGCGCGGGGCCTCCTCCTGAGCGCCGAGCTCGGGGTCGGGCTGAAGGGCCACCGGTACGTCCTGCGGACCCCGCGCGAGCGCCGGTCGAGCTGGCTCCACCGGGTCTTCGGCCCGCGGCGGCCCGCGAACAGCTTCGAGATCGCCGAGCGCGACGAGGCCGGGCACCGGATGCTCTCCGAGCTCGTCGACCGCGGGATCGACCCGGTCGCGAACGCGTTCGCCCAGTCGGTCGACCACGTGGTCGCGTTCTTCACCCAGCTCGCGACCGAGGCGGGCTTCTACACCGGCGCGGTCAACCTCCGGGACGAGCTCGCGCGCCGCGGCGCCGCGTTCGCGGTCCCCGAGGTCCGGCCCGCGACGCCGTTCGCGCTGTCGGCCCACGGGCTCTACGACGCCTGCCTCGCCCTGCGGCTCGAAGCGGCCCCGGTCCCGAACGACCTCGCCGCCGACGGCCGCCGGCTCGTGATCATCACCGGCGCGAACCAGGGAGGGAAGTCGACGTTCCTGCGCTCGGTCGGGGTCGCCCAGATGATGGCGCAGGCCGGGCTGTTCGTCGGCGCGCGGTCGCTGTCGACCAGCGTCGCCCGCGGCGTGCTCACGCACTTCAAGCGCGAGGAGGACGCCTCGATGCAGCGCGGCAAGCTCGAGGAGGAGCTCCACCGCATGAGCGACCTCATCGACTTCCTCCACCCCGCGTCGCTCCTCCTCTGCAACGAGTCGTTCGCCTCGACGAACGAGCGGGAGGGATCGGAGATCGCGCGCCAGACGCTCGGCGGACTCCGCGCCGCCGGCGTGCGGGTCTTCTTCGTGACGTTCCTCACCGAGCTGGCGGAAGGCTACGTGCGCGACGGGTCGCCCGAGGTGCTGTTCCTGCGCGCCGAGCGGCGCGAGGACGGCGCCCGGACCTACCGGATGATCGAGGCCGGGCCGCTGCGCACGGGCTTCGGCGGCGACCTCTACGCGAAGGTCTTCGCGGCGGAGGCCCCGGGCGGCGCGGCGGCCGCCGGGAGCCCCTCGACGGCGGCGCCCGCGGTCGC
>JASHQY010000144.1 GCA_030038885.1 Thermoplasmata archaeon
GGCGGAGGTCCGGGGGGACGCCGAGGCGGCGCGGGCGATCGCGGTCTACCTGCACCGGCTGCGCGCCGGGATCGCGGGCATGGCGGCGGCGATGGACGGCCTCGACGCGCTCGTGTTCACCGGCGGCGTCGGCGAGCACTCGCCCGAGATCCGCGCCCGAGCCGCGACCGGCCTCGCGTTCCTGGGAGTCGCCCTCGACCCCGAGCGGAACGACGCGGGACCGCCGGACCGGGAGCTCTCCGCGTCGGGGGCGCGGGTGCGGTCGTTCGTCGTCGCGGCCCGCGAGGACCTCGAGATCGCGCGCGGGGTCCGCGAAGCCCTGGCCTCCCGGTGACCCCTGCGCCCCTGCGAGGGAAGGGCCTCCAACGGGCCGCCGGAAGAGCGGGGACCACGGACGGCGTCACTCGGGAGGTCCGAGGCCGTCGCCGACCTCCTCGGTCGGAGGCTGCCGCGGCCGGACTGGCCCGAGCCGCACCCGATGCCCTCCGCGGGAGTGCGGGGCGTTGGACCAGCGCGCGCCGAAGGGCCCGGCGTCTCCGGGCCCGCGAGACGGAATCGGAGGCCGCGGCACCCTCGCTGTCGTGCTCGTCCCGACGACCGACGAACCCTCACTCCTTCCGAGCACCGAGCCCCAGCTCCTGCATCTGATGGACCATGCGATTGACCTCGCCGAGGCACCCCTCCGCCGTACTGAGGTCCGGTCGGGTGGATCGCACGCGTTCCTCGACGTGCCCGGCCGTCCCCGTCACGAGCCCTCCTCGAGGGGACCGACCCTCGGCTCGCGCGTCACTCGACTTCTGAGGGTCCGCAGGCGCGGACCACCGACTGCAACCGTCCGAGTTGTCGATCTTGCGTAACTACCGCGGCCGCCTTCCGGACCTTTCCGGTCGCCACGATGAGCGCATCGGGGAGCGTGAGCCGGGTCCGCTGCCGCAGCTCCCCCGCCGCCTCCGCGATCTCCACGTCGACGGCTTCGACCGAGTAGTTGGGGGAGGTGAGAAGGTGGCTCAGGAAGGGTTGCCAGACCGCTCGTGCTTCGACCGGCTCGAGGCCAGCGCGTATCTCCGCCACCGTGACGGTCGAAACCAGGGCGTGGACCGCTTCGGAATCGACGCGATCGAGCAGCCGACGGCACGCGTCGTATCCCGACTCGTCGGGGTTCCGAGCCGAGACGAAGATGTTAGTGTCGACGACTACGGTCGGTCCACTCACGCCGGAACCTCCGCTGCTGCACCACCGCCGTCTCCTTCGACGGACCTAGCCGGCCCAGAATCTCGGTCAGCCTGGAGGGTTCGGCCTTCTGCAGCACGGCTCGGTCCCCTCGTTCGAGGTCGAACCGGACTCTGTCCCCCGGACGCATCCCCAAGGCCTCCCGGATGTCTTTCGGAATGGTCACCTGGCCCTTCGTGCTGACCGTGCCTACTTCCGTCACCATTCTTACCAACTGGTAAAGCGCTCCTTACTATTTGACCCTGCGCAGTAAGAGGCCACCCTCCTTCGGGGGGAACATGGGGTCGGGCAGGACGGATCGGGCACTCGGGCGGCCGACCGCTCATGAGCGGGCGCCGAGTCCGCCGGGATTCGAACCCGGGCCGTCACGCCGGAACTAACAGGCCGAGACTTCCCCGCTGCACACGACCCGGCCGCTCGGCGGAGCGCCAGCGCCCGGAAGGCCCGGCCACAACCCCGCGCGACGGTGGCCCGGCGCCTGCAGACGTCGGGCGTCGCGTTGCGTTACTTTAGGTAAAGAATATTTACACGAGGAAGCCTCGGTAGGTCGTGGCGACAACGGCTACGGTGAGTTCCAAGGGGCAGATCACGCTCCCGAAGCACCTCCGAGACAAGCACAATCTGAGGGAGGGCGAAACTGTGCTCGTCCTGGAGACGCGCGAGGGCGTGCTCATCCGTCACGGCCGGAAGAGCTTGCGGGGAATACTCCGGGGGCGTATCGATACTGCGCGGCTCGAGGAGTCCGTGCGGGACCTACGGAAGGAATGGCGCCTCTGACCGAGGCAGTGATCGACACGGTGGCGCTGGTGCGCCATCTCGACGATTCGCTTCCGAAGCCCGCCGAGATGGTCTTTCGGGCCGCCGAGAATGGACGAGGAACGCTGTACCTGCCCGAGATCGCGCTCGGTGAATTCGCCTATCTTGCGCTTCGGGGCCGATTGGGACTCCAGCACCCCCGTGCGGTCGTCGAAGAGGTGGTGGACCAAGTCCGTGCGGCCGGGTACATCCAACTTTCCGCGCTGCTACCGACCGGGTGGTCGGTATTCCTCGACCTCGATGTCCCGGAGCTCCACGACCGCCTGATCGCGTCCGACGCACTGGCTCGTGACATCCCCTTGGTGTCGAACGACCGCGAACTTTCGAAGGTGCCGGGCTTGCGATTGATATGGGACTGATTGCGGGACTCCGCTCCGAGCCGAGTTCGTTCGACCGGGCCCTCCCGCGGCGAGAGCGAGGCGACCTACCTGCCGAGTTCTCCAAGCCGTGTGCGTCGCTCAACGCGAGCGTCAGCTCACGAAGAAGGCGCCGATCGTGATCGGGTTCCGAACGGCCCGGTAGGATGACCAGCCGGAACATCCCACCGTCGCCTTCGAGCTCGTAGTAGGCCCAGCGGAGGAGCGAGGAACGGATTCCGCCGACGCGTACGGAGGACGACGAGACCAGTTAGTCGAAGAGCGGCAGGAGCGGCCGCCCCAGCGAGGGCCCGACGTGGACCCCAGGAAGACGGAGCATCTCCAGTACCACGTTCAGATCGTCGAATCGCCACAGAGCCCCGACGATCCGGCGGGGCGCCCGACGGGAGAGCGTCACGGAGTCCGGCCTCCAGCCGTCAATCCTCGCGATCTCGCGGGCATCGGTCGGTGCTTCGGGGCCGCTGGGCGTCCATGTTACCCGGCCCGCCCCTCCCCATGGCCGGTCCGAGGGGGCCCCCGGAATTCGGCCACCGCCCACGCTCCAGTTCCAGCCCGCGAGGGGCCGGGCTGCCCGAATCAGGGCGTCCTCTCGGTCCAATGGAGCGAGGCCGCAGAAGATCCGTTCCACCTTTCCAGGACCCAAGCGTCCCTGCCGAACCCGTATCTCGATGTGCATGCCGAGGGTCACGAGAGAGGCGCCCTCGACTCCGTCCCATTCCAGGCCGTGGAACGCCGCGCCGCCCCGAACGTCGAGTTCGGCGAGGAGGCCGTACGACGCCCACGCCCGGCGTCTTGTCGCACGGAGCTTGTTCGGGGCCGAGAAGTGGCCGAGGTAGTCCATCGCGTACTGAAGCACGATTGGGCGGCACCGAGGCCACTTCTGACGAGAACCGGCGGCTCCGTGGGGCCACCGCTGAACCGCTGACACTTTCGACCGGGTGAGTCGGTCCGTGACCGAACTGGACCCCCAACACGCTCGGGGCGCACATCGGCTGGACCCCCAGCGCGTACCCGATGGGCTAGATTTCAGGAGCCGGGCGCCTGGCCGATCGCCCAGCCGTCGAACGGCTGCGGTCGGATCGCGGGTTGGGTGAGTCCTCAAGCCGCCTCTAGTGCTACCGGTGCTGTGCGGCTATCTGACAGGGTTCGACTCGGTCACATCAACCTCGAAGTCTCGAACCTCGACAGGGCTCGAAGGTTCTACGACCGATTCCTTCCGGTTCTCGGCTTTCTCCGCATACCGCCCGATGACCCCTATTGGCTGGGGTATCGAAAGGGGCTGATGACCATCTGGATCACGGTTAGCCGCCCTGCGAGGGTCAAGCGGAGTCGGCCTCACACTCCGACCGACGGTGTCAAGGACCCGATCTCGGACCACATCGCCTTCCATGCCCCGTCGCCGAAGCGTGTCGCGGCCATCGAGATGGCGCTTCGGCGTCGCGGCTACGTTCCGGTCTATTCTACCGACAAGCTCGCCGCCCACGGCCCCGCTTGGTACGCTTCTAACGCGTGGAAGGATCCCGACAACAATGTCCTGGAGGTCTACTCACTGACCCGCCGACCTTGATGGCAGCGCAGACACTGTGACGTGAGCTCCATGGAAGAGCCGCTCGTCCGAAGGGGCGGTTCCGACGTATCCGCGCGGGGGAATCTTCTGACGAAGACAGCTAGGATGGAGCGCGTCGGAAGGTCTCAGTTCTCGCAAGCTCGAATCGCGACTTGCAGGGCCTGTCGAAGAGGCGCTCTCGTATCGTGAAATCGAGGCTCCCACCCGCTATCATCAAGGTTGTCACTGACCACGAATAACGCCGCGGCCTGCCGCTTTCGATAGCGAGCGATTGCGAAGATCGCCGAGGCTTCCATTTCCACGGTCACGATACCGTGTGTACGGTAACGACGAATCTCAGCAACCGTCTCCCGATAGGGGGCATCGATCGTCCATGTGGGTCCGCTCGCAAAGTGAGTCCCGACCTCCTCGAGAGCGGCTCGAAGGGCCCGGGTAAGGTGTGCCGAGGGGAGCACATCGCGGCCCGGCGCAAGGTAGTGATGCGAAGTTCCTTCGTCACGCAGCGCGCGGTCACACAGCACCAACTCGCCGACACGGACCTGCGGCTGCAGAGACCCTGCTATCCCGACGATCACGAAGCCGGCCACGCCGAGGGCGGAGTACTCTTCTACGGCAATCCCTGCGAACGGTGCTCCCGAGCCTTCGAGGATCGTCACCCCGACGTTCGGTCCGACCCGGTAGATGTCGGTTTGTCGGTCCAGAGTCCCTGAGTACTTCCGCGCAAGGTATCGCCTCCAGCGGCGACCGAAAACTAGGATCAGGTTCCTGGGGGGTCGAGGGCCTGGAGATCCGCGCAGGCGGGCCCGGTAACGATGGAAATCCTCTGCCGTGAAGAGCGGCCGTTCGAGATGCTTGCGTCGGTATTGGGGAACGCTCACGTCTAGCCGAAGGACTGCCCATTCAAGAAGACGGGAGCTCCCAAGGCCCTATCCGGCCAGAACTCCTGCCCAACTCAACCGAGCCGCGGTAGCGAAGTCCTGCGATCGGGGCACGGGCGAATCGATCTGGGATGTGGTCGCGCTTGGAACCGACCAAGATCAGGTGTTCCCGCGCGGCACCACCTCACCAGTATTCGTCAAGAAGTCCCTCCAGACATGGTGTGTCGTAATCGCTGCTTTCGGCAGCCTTTCCTATCCTTACCGGCCCTGCGTGGAAGGCAACCACCGCAGGACATCAAGGCACAATGACGGTGGCATAGGTCCAGTCTACTGTGAGCGAGAGCGTTTCGTTGATTGGCCCGGGCGGTGTGTAACTGAGGCTAACCAGCAGGTCTATCACCGAATCGCAGACTGTGAGGTTTCCGTAAGGAAGGCGGGCAGGGAGGTAACCCGAGCGGGGCAACGAAGTCCCGCCCCACGAGACGTTCTCTATCTGGAACTTTCCGGTACGGGGCGTGTCGACCTCGTAGAGTTTAGTCTCTGATAGGTGCGTGCAGGACGCTGCGGCAGGGGCGAGAGCGACTCCCACGTATATTCGGAGTGTGCCGGCCACGGCGTAGGTTCCTTCCCAGCATCGAGCACACCAGCTCACTGCCGAAGTGAGATTCGATGGGGAGGGGCCCGCGAACGACAGAGTGACGTTGTCAATCGTGAAGGTCGGGGCCGACGTTCCCGGGCTTGACGCAGGGAAGAAGTCGTAATAGACCGATACCGAAGCGAGAACGATTACAGCAGCGAAAAGGGACGTGTAGGCTACTCTGAACGCGCGGCTGTCCCAGATCGAACGGGACGTCGGGCTGTGCCGGGGGGCGGGGGTGGTCACTTCATACCTCAAGGTCGCCTGGCGAAATTCGCAATTGAATAGAAGCGAACTGGAAAAGATACCTCTGTCGGATACGTCGCCGGACGCCCATTCGTTCCAAATCACGTCTGGCTGCTGAGTGGCCCGGCAGGCGTGAACAGGTGGAGCTGAAACAGCGACCCGCAGATGCGGACCGGGACAGGTGCCACGGATGACTGCGCGCGGCGGGCGCGCGGTACAAATTTTGGGGGGAGCGCTAGGTGAGTGTCGGAGGGGGCAGTTGAACCCCCGGGGGGTTCAAATCCCGACCATTCCCCGACCGGGGCCGCCCCGGGCGCGCCAAGGTTGAAGACAATTGGTCGTCCATTGGGTTCGATGGCAACCGCCGACCCGCCCACGACGATCACGGTCCGAACGAGCACACCGCACCTTCTCGAATCCCTTAAGCGCCCGGGAGAGAGTTACGACGATCTCCTCCAGGAACTCGCGGAGGAGTACTACCCTCCAAGGCTGATTGCCGAGCTGAAGAAACGCGTCGCGGAGATTCGCGCCGGTACGGTACAGGGGGTCCCCGCCGAGGAAGTCTATCGCAGGTGGGGGGTTTGAACCCCTACTCGATCGAG
>JASHQY010000145.1 GCA_030038885.1 Thermoplasmata archaeon
AGCACACTCCCCGCGTTGAAGTTCCGGCCCGGATGCAGACCTCCGCCAGCGCCTCCGGGAACGCCGCGAAGTGGGCCCCCGGATAGGGTTGCGTGGCGATTTGCCAGACCGAACGGAGGTTCCGACCACGCGGGTCCGTGTTGGCCAGCATCGGGAACCTGCGGAAGTCCCCATGCGGGTGCTTCGAGCGGTAGCGAGGATTGTCCCGTGGGTTCGGGAGGTGATGTCGGAGTCGCCGCAGCGAGCTCTCCCGAATCGGCTCCCGCACCGACTCGGCGTCGTAGAAGTACCGGCGCGACTTCGTGAGCAGGAAGACGTACTCGTGGGATCGGGTCGGTCGGTCCCGGACGGGTTCAGGCATCGGATTCCGCTTCGACCAGATGATGTCCTCGCGGAGGAACCAGCCCCGCTTACGGAGCTCGAAGGCGACAGCCCAAGGGATTCCGACCAAGTCTTTCTCCTTCAGGCCTGCAGTTCGCTTGTCGATCGAGCCGGCTTGCTCCGCACTGGTTCGGTCCCCGATTTCGAGCGTGGAGGCCCGCCAGCGCTTCGCCCCGATCAGGCCGGCCGGATGCGTGCAGTAGGTGTCTCCGAGGTTCAGCCAAAGGGTGCCGTCCCCTCGAAGGACTCGCCCGACGGCGTCGAAGACATCGGCAAGGTGAGCCACATAGAGGTCGGGTGCGGGCTCGAGTCCAAGTTCGCCTTTCCACGCACTGCAGTTACGACACAACAACGAGACGCGGGGAGATCGTGTCGCCGAGGCTGGGTTCAGCGTTCCGCTGACCATCGGATGCGTCACCTGGCCGTTCCCCGACGGGATCGTAGTCGTCTCCCACGAGTGGACACAGCTCGCATCTCCTCCCCACACCTGCGGCTCTGTGCCGTAGGTCCGCAGGCCCCAGTAGGGCGGTGACGTCACGACGCAGTGGACGGATTCGTCCGGCAGGGTTCCTAGGACGTTCAGGACGTGCCCGTGCAGGATGACAGGAGCGAGAGTGCCCGGGATCACGCCTCGGCCCCCGACCACTGAACCCATCGGATCGCGTTCCGCCACGCACGGATCCGATCGAGGTCCTCTTCCAGGCCTCTCGTGTAAGCGACCGAGAAAGGACGACGGTCGACTGCGTCTCCGATAATCCGCTCGACTTCTATTCGGGCCTTCCAGTTCGGGTCAGTCCAGCTTCGGACGGCGTCGAGTACTCGAGCCAGCACACAGTGTTCGGTGAGGAGGAGGTTCTCCAGTTCGCGGCGGCTGAGACTAGCGAGGTTCACGTAGCGGGTCATGCCGCAACGTTCCCGGTGCCATCGAGGGTGGTCTGATAGACCACTGGCCCCCAGCCGTAGTAGAGCTCGGGGACCATCGTCGGCAAGACGAGTTCCATTCGATGCGGGCGCCCGTCCCCGAGCGAGAAGCCGGCGATGATCCGCTTCTCGCAGAATCGGGCCACCGCTTCGATCCTTCGCAGCGGGCGATCCGCACCAGAAGAGCGAGCTGCGATTCCTTCGATCGAGGGGTGATAGGGGAACAGGCGGGTCGGCCGCGGCCCGAAGAGCCGGGCGAAGCCCACGCGAGCGGCCTCGTCGACCCTCCGGCCCCGCTCTCTCCCCCTCGACGCGCGCGGTCGCAGAAGGGTGGCTTCCGCATTGTCTAGGAGGGCCCGGAACGTTTCCGCGGCGATTGGGGGACGGCCCCCTACCCGCTTGCCGGTCTCGCTATCGTAGCCGGTGGAGGGGATCAGCCGGTTCCCTGCGAGCCGGCAGATGAGCGACCGGAATCTTGGGAGGTCGCTTGGGTAAACCTGCACCCTTGCACCCGTAGGGGTTTTCGGGGGGAAACGGGTCGGTTTCCGGGGGGAAACTCGGGGGAGTACGAGGGGTTGGGCGGGGACTCCGGGGGTCCCGGGGGACCCCGCCACTGACGGAGCGACTACCTCCGGGCGAGACAGGGGGAGGCCCCCTGGCCATCCGCGCGCGTCGTGCACTTTCAGGCCCCCGAACGCCGCTTCTGGGTCAGCGGGATGAACTTGAACGGCTGGGAGAGCCCGTGGGTCGGGCAGAAGGAAATTGACAGGACCCCGTTCCGCCGGATCGGCTGCCGACAGGTCAAACAGACGACGAGAACAAGTGCCGGCTCGGATGGGGCTCCTCGCGGGGACTCCTCCTCCCCGAGCCGTCCGAGCGTGACTGCCCGCAGGTCTCGTGCGTGGAGCCGGGGGGAGTGTGATTCAGAAAGGGTTGGGCCGGCCGCTTGGGCCGGCCCGGGCTCTGCGGGACGGAGGTAGGTAGAGCGGAGCCGAGCCGCGTAATCCGAGTTGAGCCGGTCGAGGTCGCTGTGGAGCAGCGGGCAAGGGGGCGGTGTTGGTCCGCGACGGCATTTTTCTCTGACGGGACGGGCCCGCCGGGATTCGAACCCGGGTTTGAGGCTCCGGAGGCCTCCGTGATATCCAAGCTATACTACGGGCCCGTGGGGATTGCTTCGGTCCCGCTTCTCCGCGGGGCCGACCGGTTGTTCCGCCCTCACCCGCACGGGTGGGTAACCGTTACGGTGGGGCGGTTCGACCGCGCGGGTGCTCCTTGGGCCCGACCGATCGATACTCGCGGCCCTGCGTGGGGTCGATTCGATCGAACCTGTCTCGTGGCCCGACCGCCGCCTCGACCTCGGACGGATCGGGCCGCGGCGGGCGCTCCGCAAAGTAGTCGAACGCCTTCGCGGCCTCATGTCCGAGGGACCCGTCTCCTCCTCCACGCGCGAGCGGCTCGCCCGATCCGTCCTCGAGAACAACCTGAAGGTACGCGCCGGCGATCGGGTGATCGTCGAAGCCTGGACCCACACACTGCCGTGGGCCGTGGCGTTCGCGAGGGAGGCCCGGCGACGGGGCGCGTATCCCCTCGTCCCCTACGAGGACGAGGAAGCCTATTGGGACGCCGTGGACGACGGGGAGTTCGACGTGCTCGGGAACGTGGGCGCTCACGAGTGGGCGGCCCTCACGAAGGCGAACGTGTACGTTCACATGTGGGGACCGGGCGACCGGGTGCGGCTCCACGCGTTGCCCGACGAGCGATCGGACCGGCTCTTTGCGTTCAACCCGAAGTGGTACGAGGTGGCCGGCCGGGCCGGAGTGCGGGGAGCGCGACTCGAGATCGGGCGACCGTTCCCGACCCTCGCGCGGGCGTACGGGGTCGACATGGCCTCGTGGACCGACCAGCTCGTGCGCGCGACGATGGTGACCCCGAAGGCGCTCGCAGCGGCCGCCGCTCCGCTCGTCCGCGCGCTCGGACGGGGACGGAAGCTCCGCGTGCGCGACGACGACGGCACCGACCTGACGCTCGGCCTCCTCCGCCGACCGGTCGAGGCCGCGGTCGGTCGCCCCGAACCCGGTAACCCGCACCGCCGGTCGGCGCTGCTCACGGGCCTTCCCGCGGGAGCGGTCCGGGTAGCGCTCGACGAAGCGGTCGCGGACGGGACGTTCGTCAGCAACCGCACGTGCTACTACGATGATTCCCGGGCGACGGGAGCGGTCTTCCGGTTCCGGGCGGGCAAGCTGGTCGACGCGCACTTCGACCGGTGGGGAACGCAGTTCGACACGGAGTTCCGGGCCGGAGGGAAGGGCCGCGATCGCCCGGGGTACTTCTCGATCGGGCTCAATCCGCAGCTCCACGACACGCCGCAGGTCGAGGACCTCGAGGCCGGTGCGGTACTGGTCTCGGTCGGGGGCAACCACCGGTTCGGAGGAACGAACCCGTCCCCCTTCTTCGGATGGGCCGTTCGCGCGGGGGCGACCGTCGAGGTCGACGGACGCGAGCTACCCCTTCGGCGCTGAGGGGGCGGCGGGAGCCGACGGGCGCGGGGGCGACGCCTTCGGCTCGGCGGCCTTCGCGGGCTTCGCCTTCGGCAGGGGCGCGGACTTGGATTCGGAGTACCCGCACCTTCCGCACGAACGCCGGTTCTCGTGCTCGGCCAGGAAGATCCCCGGGCCGCACTTCGGGCAGGACTTGTGCGTCCGCGAAAGCTCCTCGCCGTGGACCGCGTAGAGACCGACCCGAGCCTTCGCCATGGAGGATCACTCGGGGGCCGCGGGCGCGGCGTCCTTCTCGGATTTCGTGGCCTTCGCCTTGTGCTCGGTCTTCCGGGCCTCGGGTTTGGATTCCCCCCGGTGGTCGGCTTTCGATTCGGGCTTCGCGGCCGACTTGGGCTCGGCCTTCGGCTCGGCCTTGGGCTCGGACGGTGACTCGGCGGCGGGCGCGGGGGCCGCAGTCTTCGGGGCTTCGGCGGTCGCGGCCGGGGTCGCTGCGGCGGCGGGTTCCCCGCCGGTCGCACCGGGGGCGGCGGGCACGGCCTTTTCCTTGAGGCCGTTGCGGATCAGGATGTGCTCGCGGGTGATCGACTTCGCCGCGTCCGCCGTGTCGTAGACCCGGGCGTCGCCTCGGGAGGTCGCGGTCCCGTAGCGCGCGCCCATGCGCTCGATGATG
>JASHQY010000146.1 GCA_030038885.1 Thermoplasmata archaeon
GACCCGTGGCCGCGTTGCGTCTCTCGATACGGACCCGCGCGTGCTCTGCCTGCGTGGGTCGCGAAATGTGATAGAAGCGGCTCGGGACGCTATTCTCGCGTCTCCCCACTCCGGGGATTCCGAACCGGCGACGGCGCGGAAAGCGCACGCCCCGAGACAGCGCTGACCCCGAGGTCAGCGCCGACCGACGGTCCCACGTGAGTGCCCGCGCACTAGCGCCCGCCCACCGTCTGTCGAACGCCTCGAAGTGGGGACGAGCCGTTCCGTGATCGGCTGCTCGGGTCGCCCCTACGTGCAGGTCCGCCCCGCCCGCCTGCGCGCCCACGCACGGGAGCTCATCCCCTGGATGTCTACGGTCTACGGCGTGCGTCCGAGGGCGATACCGTTTACGCGGTGGTCACCGGCGGCCGAAATGACTTCGTCGCCGACGGCGCCCTACTGGACATCATGGCGTGATAGGGGATTCGCATGTCCGGAGTGCGGAGCCCTGCGTGCGGCCGGGACCCGCGTCGTAGCCGCCCCACGGGAGACCCTGCCCCGTTCCAGGTTCGAGCGGATCAGGCCGGCGTCGCCGTGAAGATGCACCCGCGGCTCGCGTGCTTCGTCGGGTCGGGCTTCGAGACCTCCCAGCGCTGGCCGAGCCGGGTCTCGAGGACCGTGCGCATCAATTGCGGGCACATCACGCGGCCGATCTCCGGCGAGTCGGACGTGCACGCGAAGCACCCCGTGACCTGGAGCGTCAGCGGACGGTCCTTGAGGACCTTCAGGTGGCCCATCGTGTGGGTCTCGTAGTAGCTGCTCAGCGACTTGCCGACGGCCTCGGGGGTCGTCCCCTCGACCTCGTCCGCGATCTTGCGGCCGAGCTGGCGGGCGATCGTCTCGATGAGGTCCGGGACCTCGAGGCGGAACTCCCGCACGCCGGTCGCGCGCATCCCGAGCTTCGCGATCTCCTTGAGTCGCTGGAACGGCTCGGACTCCTTCCCCTGGACGACCGCGATCGCCGCGGCGCTCGGGTTCTCGAGCTCGACGAACCGGGCTTCGGCCCGCTCCGCCGGCGCCCACAGCCGCTGGTGGTAGTCGCGGGCGAGCTGGACGAACATCGCCGCGGACGACCAGAGCGCGACCTGCTCGTCCCCGGACCGCCCGAACCCCTCCTCGCCCGAGACGTAGACGAGCGCGCCGAGCCGGTCGATGACGACCGAGCGGTTCATCACCGGCCCGGCCGAGTGGCGCAGCTCGGCGAACGCCGCGAGGTGCTTCGCGTCGACGAGGTTCGGGAGCACGACCTCGGTCACGATGCGGACCTTCACGCCCCGCGCCTGCGCGTCGCGCAGCGCGCGGTCGGTGCCCGCGTCGATCACGCGCCGCAGCGACCCCCCGCTCGCCGTGAGGAGGACCTTGTGCTCGGCCGTCCCGAGCCGCTTCAGGAGGAACCGGTGGATCGTCTCGCGCCCCTCGAGGACCGCGAACTTCCGCGGGTCCCGCTCGTCGAACTCCGTGCGGGCGTCCTCCCAGCTCGTGAGGATCTTGTTGCGGTCCTGCTCGAGGCGGCGGACGTGGTCCGACGCGAGCCGGATCCACCGGTCGAGCAGCTCCTCGGGCGGCAGCCCCGCGAAGCGCATCGGGCGGCCCCCGGTCGCGCACAAGAGGCCGTCCGTGCTGAGCTGCTTGATCAGCCGGTACGCCTCGACCCGGCTGACCGCCGCGAGCCGCGCGAGCTCGCTCGCGGTCTGCGGGCCGCTCCGGCACGCCGCGAGGTAGACCCGCGCGCCCTTCTCGGGAACGCCGTGCTGCGCGAGAAGATCCCGGAGGTCGGAACCCGGCCGCCCCACGACCCAACGAGCCGCCGAGGGGTTAAAAGGTGCGGGACCGCGGCCGTCAGAGCGCGGCCTGGAAGTCCTCGATCGTGAGGGAGTACGGCGCCTCCGCTCCCCCGGGACGCCCCTTCAGGACCTCGCGGGCGAGGAGCCAGTAGACCGTCGCGAGCGCGACCCGACCCTTGTTGTTCGCGGGGATCACGAGGTCGACGTTCCGCGTCTCGTTGTTCACGTCGCACAGTCCGACCACGGGGATGCCGATCGAGACCGCCTCGCTGAGCGCCTGCTGGTCGGTCGCGGGGTCCGTGACGAGGAGCACCTTCGGCTCGTAGTACTCCGCCAGGTTCGGGTTCGTGAGGCAGCCCGGGACGAACCGCTCGGCGAACGACACCGCGCCGGTGGCCTTCGCGAAGACCCGCACCGGCTTCTGGCCGTACTGGCGCTGCGACACGACCAGGACGCGGTCCGCCGGGTAGCGGTTCAGGAACTGCGCGGCGAACCGGATCCGCCGGTCGGTCTCCCGGACATCGAGCACGTGGAGGCCGTCGAACCGGACCTTGTAGACGAACCGGCGCATGCTCGCCGATTTCTGCTGGGTGCCGATGTGGACTCCCGAGGTGAGATAGGTCTCCTCGGGGATCAGGAGCTCGCCGGGCCGGATGTCCTGGCCGTCCGTGTCGGCGACGTGTTCCTCGGCGACGACCTCCTCGTCCGGCATCGCTCAGCCTTCCAGCGCGCGGCGGAGCCGCAGGAGCTCATTTAGCTTTGCCATCCGCTCGCCGCCGACGACCCCGCACTTCAGCGCCCGGGCGCCGGTGCCGAGCGCGACGTGGGCGAGCCAGCCCTCCGGGACCTCCCCCGAGCGGTGGGACGAGACCGTCGCGAGGCCGTGCGACCGGCAGAAGTCGACCGTCGTCATCGTGTCGGTCAGGGTCCCGACCTGGTTGACCTTGATCAGGACCGCGTTCGACGTGCCCTTCGCCGCCCCTTCCTGCACGCGGCGGATGTCCGTGCCGTAGACGTCGTCCCCAACCACGATCGTCTTCGCCCCGACCGCGCGCGTCACCGCGGCCGAGCCGTCGAAGTCCCCCTCGTCGAGCGGGTCCTCGAGGAAGCGCAGCCGGTACCGGTCGACCAGCTCAGTGACGTAGGCGACCTGGCCGTCCGTGTCCAGCGAGCGGTCGCGGTAGCGGTAGCGGCCGTCCTCGAAGAACTCGCTGGCCGCGAGATCGATGCCGGGGTTCACCGCGACGTGGAGCTCGTCGCGCGCCGCCGCGCACGCCTCGACCAGGATCTCGAGCGCCTGCTCGTTCGAGAGCGGCGCGACCCAGCCGCCCTCGTCGCCGCGCCCCAGCGCGATCGTCGGCAGGCGCCGATGGATCGCCTCGCGGATCAGGCCGTGGACCCGAACGACGGCGGCGACCGATCGGCGGGGGTCCTTCTCCTCGGCGTAGGCGATGAACTCCTGGATCTCGGGCCCTCCGATCGCGTGGACGCCGTCGTTCATGCAGTTCCCGACGATCGCGGGAAAGGAGTGGCCATCGACCCCCGGTCGCGCGATCACGCGCCAGAGCGGCCGGTGGGTCTCCTCGCCGACCGCCATCGCGGTCGCGACCGAGATCGCGGTCGCGACGTTGCCGCCGATCCGCGAGAAGTCGCGCGTGCCGTCCACCTCGTGGAGGACGCGGTCGACCGCCGCCTGGTCGGTCGCCTCGACCCCGATCAGCGCCGGGATCACGTGCGCCCGCGCGGTCGCGAGCGCTTCGGGCACGCCGCCGGCCGGGAACGCGCGCACCTCGTGCACGCTCGTGCTCGCCCCGCTCGGCGCCCCGGCCCGGCTCCGCGCGCCCGACTCGAGAGCGACCGTCGCCTCGACGGTCGCGCGGCCCCGGCTGTCGTACAGCGACTCCACCTCGATCGATCCGATTCGACTCATGGTTGCTCCACGAACTCCACCAGCACGCCGCCGAACGCCGACGGGTGGGCGAAGCCGACCCGCCGGCCCCGCGCGCCCGGTCGCCCCTGCGCGTCGACGACGCGGTCCCCGCGCCGCCGCACCTCCGCGAGGGCGGCATCGACGTTCGGCACCGTGAAGGCGAGATGGTGAACGCCCGGGCCCCGGCGCTCGAGGAACTGCGCGACCGGCGAGGCCGGGTCGAGCGGTTCGAGCAGCTCGACGTGGGTCCCGCCGACCGAGACGAACGCGACGCGCACGCGGTTCGAGGGGACCTCCTCCGCCGGACCGTCCGGCGCGCCGACGAGCGGGCGCCACCGGTCGATCGCGTCGGAGAGCTTCGGCACCGCGATCCCCACGTGGTCGAGCTGCATCGGGAACCCCTCAGAACGCGCGGGAAGGAGTGTGCTCCCCGAAGAACCTTCGCCAGACGTCGGAGACCTCGCCGAGCGTCGCGCCCGCCCCGACGGCGGCGAGCACGCTCGGCAGGACGTTCTCGCCGGCGCGGGTCGCCCGGTCGAGGCGTTCGAGCGCCCCGCGGCACTTTTCGGGGTCGCGCTGCGCGCGCCAGCTCCGGACCGAGCGGACCTGCCGGCGCTCCTCGGCGGGCGTGATCCGCTGGCCCGCGACCCCCCGGCCGCCGGCCTCGGGGAAGAGGCTGAACCGGGGATTCCCGTCCGTGAACTCGTTCACCCCCACGACGATCTCCTCGCGGGCCTCGCGGGCCCGTGCGGTGCGGTAGGCCTCCCGCGCAATCTCGTCCGCGAGGAAGCCTTTCTCGATCGCGCGCAGGGCCCCGCCCATCTCCTCGATCCGCGCGAGGTACTCCCGGGCCTCCCGCTCGATCCGGTCGGTGAGGTACTCGATCTCGTACGCGCCGCCGAGCGGATCGACGGTGTTCGTGACCCCGGACTCCTCGGCCAGGATCTGCTGGGTCCGAAGCGCGAGCCGCGCCGACGCCTCGGTCGGGAGTCCGAGGGCCTCGTCGAGCGCGTTCGTATGGAGCGACTGGGTGCCGCCGAGGACCGCGGAGAGCGCCTCGAGCGTCGTCCGCACGACGTTCAGCTCGGGCTGCTGGGCGGTCAGGCTCGATCCCGCCGTCTGCGTGTGGAAGCGCAGCTGCTTCGACCGGGCGTTCCGGGCGCCGAACGTCTCCCCGACGATCGACGCCCAGAGGCGGCGCGCGGCGCGGTACTTCGCGACCTCCTCGAGGAAGTTCCGGTCGGCGGAGAAGAAGAACGAGAGGCGGGGGAGGAACTCGTCGAGGTCGAGGCCCCGCTCCTGGACCGCCCGGACGTACGCGATCGCGTTCCCGAGGGTGAACGCGACCTCCTGGACGGCGGTCGCTCCGGCCTCCCGCATGTGGTAGCCCGAGACCGAGATGTAGTTCCACTGGGGCATCTCGCGGGTCGCGAACTCGATCAGGTCGACCGCGAGGCGCAGCGACGCGGCCGGCGGGTAGATGTACGTCCCGCGGGCGACGTACTCCTTCAGGATGTCGTTCTGGACTGTGCCGCCGAGCCGTGCGCGCGGGACCCCGCTCTCCTCGGCGACCGCGACCAGGAGCGCGGTCAGGATCGGGGCGGTCGCGTTGATCGTCATCGAGACCGTCGCGCGATCGAGCGGTAGCCCCCGGAACAGCGTCCGCATGTCGCCGAGGGATGCGATCGGCACGCCGCACCGGCCGACCTCGCCGGCCGCCCGCGCGTGGTCCGAGTCGTAGCCGTTCTGCGTCGGCAGGTCGAACGCGACCGACAGGCCGGTCTGTCCGCCGTCGAGCAGGAAGTGGAACCGCCGGTTGGTCGCGGCGGCGCTGCCGAAGCCCGAGTACTGCCGCAGGGTCCACAGGCGGCCGCGGTACATCGTCGGCTGGATCCCCCGCGTGTAGGGGGACGATCCCGGAAAGCCGACCCTCTCGAGGAACGCCGCGTCGGGGTCGTCCGGCGCGTCGACCAGCAGCGGGAGCCGCCCCCCCGTGACCCGGTCTCCGATCGCGGCCCGGGCGTCGGCCTCCCAGCGCGCGCGGCCGCGGGGCTCGGGGCTCGGGCGCCGCGATCGGGCCATCGCCGGTCGAGCGGGAGCGCGGTATTAAGCGGCGTCGCGCCGCGCGACGAGGGGATAGAGGCCGGTCAGGTCGAGCTCGGCCCACGCGACCGGCACCGGCACCCCGATCGCCGCGAGGATCTCGGGGTGGATCTCCCCCATCTCCCCGACCGCCTCGCCGGCGACCCGGACCCGGGCGGCCCGCCCCGCGATCGTTCCCGGGAGCTCGCACGGCTCGCGGACCGTCACGATGTCCACGGTCCGGAAGAGGTAGTCGAGCAGGGCGGCGGCGTCGGCGAACCCCGCCGCGTCGCGGGCGATCAGCGCTCCGGCGTGGTACCGCGTCTCCGCCCCGGGCTCGGCGGCGGCCGCGGGGACGACGACCGGAGCGACCTCGCCGAACGCCTGGGGGTAGCCGTGGCGCGTGTTGTGCGCGAGCACCTCGAGATGGGAGAGGAGCAGGCGGTCGCGCAGGTACGCGAACTCGGCGGACGGCGGGTTCGCGATCGGGATCGGACGCGCGCCCGGCACGCGCGCGACCGCGGACTCCGAGACGAGGACCGCGGTGTACGGAGCCGCGAACCCGAGCCCGAGGAGGACCGACCCGATCCGGCGCCGGAACGCGGTCTCCGGCCGACGGCGGCCCCGGGTGCGGCTGGGCGGCACGATCCCTTCGCGCGGCGAGATCGCCTCCGCGAGGATCACGTCCTCGGCGACGTCGACCCCGGTCTGGAGGTCCGGGCGCCACGGCGGCACCTCGACCTGCCAGCCGCCGGCGTGAGGGTGCGCGGAGAGACGGGACTTCGCGAGCCGGTGCTCGACCTCGGGCGACGGGTACCCGACGCCCGAGATCGCGCGCAGGGTCTCGGACGAAAGGTCGATCGTGCGGGGGGCGAACACTCCCTGGCCATCGGAGAGCGCGCGGCCGCCCGCCCGGAGGGCGATCGGGGTGACCGACCAACCCTCGCTGACGAAGACGACCAGGAGGAGCCCGAGGGTCTCGCGGACCGTCCGCTCGCGGAGGCCGGTCGCCTCGAGGAGCAGTCGCCGGTCGCCGACGCGGGCCTCCCCGCCGGTGCGGCCGTTCAGCACCGGCGGAAGGCTCAGGACCGTGCCCCGTGCATCCCGGAGGGTGAGGCACTCGGACCCGACCCGGCCGAGCGGCCCGTAGCGCGCCGCGAGCGGATGGTCCCGGAAGAACCGCTCCGCGGAGATCTCCTCGGACCCGTCGAGCGGGACGAACCGGACGTCCCGCACCGGTTCGAGCGCGTAGCGGAACGGCGGCTCGAGCGCGTCGAACGGGTAGATCCCGAGGCTCGCGGCCCGACGGTCCCGGCCGAACGTCGCGTGGAGCAGCTCCTGGAACCGGATCGCCTCGGCGAGCGTGCCGTCATCGAGCCCCGCGTCGGTCGGCGCGGTCACGAGCACTCCCGCGATCGCGGGACGGATCGGGCGGACCGAGGGGTCGACCTCGATCGCCGGGGGGTGCGACGCCGGCGCGAGCTCCGGCACCCGGGGCCGTCCCCGCGCCGCGCCGGTCGCGCCCTCGAGCACGAGCCCGAGCCCGCCCTCGGAGAGCAGGTCCAGTCGGTCCGGCGTCACCGAGACGGTGAGCGTCGTCGGGTCCCCCGCCTCGAGCTCGGCCTTCGTGAGCGAGAGGAGGTCCGCGAGCGCGGCGTCGGAGAGTGGATTCGGGAGCCGGACGACGACCCGGTCCCGACGCAGGATCGCCTGCGGCATGCCCTACCGGCCCTCCCCGCGCAGGCGAGCGAGGTCGTCGTTGAAGAACTCGCGCAGGTCGTTCGCCCCGAGCGCGACCAGCGCGAGCCGCCCGATCCCGATCCCCCAGGCCGCGACCGGCACCTCGACGCCGAGCGGCCGAAGCACCTCGGGTCGAAGCAGGCCGCCGGGAAAGATCTCGATCCAGCCGAGGCGCGGATGGCGGACGTACCCCTCGATCGACGGCTCGGTGAACGGAAAGTAGCTCGGCCGGAACTTGAGCTCGCGCACGCCGATCGCCTCGGCGAGCTCCCGGAACATCCCGACGAGGTGGCGCAGGGTCGTCCCCTCCTCCCCGAGGATCCCCTCGCACTGGGTGAACTCGATCCCGTGGCGGGCATCGATCTTCTCGGGGCGGAAGGCCCGGTCCAGGGAGAACATGCGGAACGGCGGCGACGGGTGCCGCGCGAGGAACCGCGCCGAGACCGCGGTCGTCTGCGAGCGCAGCACCGGCCGGGACGCGATCGCCGCGTCGTACTGGCCCCCCCAACCGGGACCGATCGGCGCGTCCTCCCCCGGGAGCGGGCGGCCCTCGTGGGCCGCGGCGACCCGCGCCAGCAGGTCGGCCGCCGGCGGGTGGCCGACGACGCCCTTCACCGAGAGCGCGTCGTGGATCGACCGGGCCGGATGGTCCTGCGGCATGAACAGCGCGTCGTTGTTCCAGAACTCGGTCTCGAGCAGGGGACCCTCGGCCTGCTCGAATCCGAGTCCCACCAGGATCTCCTCGAACTCCTCGAGCCAGGCGGCGTACGGGTTCGGCCGAGCGCCGCCGACAAACGGCACCGGAGCCCGGACATCGTAGCCTCGGAACCCCCGATCGCGCCAACCTCCCGAGGCGATCAGCCCGGGAGTGACCGGGCCGAGCAGCTCCTCGCCTTCGGGCGCCACCGCGAGGCGCTGGCCCTCCTCCGAGGGGGCCCAGCGCTTGATCGAGCGACGGTCGGTGCGCACCAGGCCGCGACGCTCCAGCGCGCCGAAGATCGCCGCGTCGACGTCCTCTTCGTCGTTCGCGACCTGCTTGAGCACGATCTCTTCCGGGAGGAGCGTCGGCATCGCTCCCGAAGGGGCCCGAAGGCGGAACGGGACGCCTTCCTCGAGCAGGCCGCGTCGCCGAAGGATCCCGATCGCGGCCGATCGCTCCT
>JASHQY010000147.1 GCA_030038885.1 Thermoplasmata archaeon
CCCGGCGGACCGCGGGAACGCGGGCGGCGATCGGCGCCGTGTCAAGCCGGGCGTCCTCGGCGGCGAACGCGGTCGCGACCCCGTACCGTCCGAACTCGGCCGCGGCAGCGCGGGCGCCGGTGCCGGTGACGACCCCGACGACCGTCGCGTCGGGCCACCCGCGGGCAACCCCGAGGGCCTCGAGCGAGGCGCCGGCGAGGTGGCCGTCGTGGGCCTCCCCGACGACGAGCACGGTCGGGCTCACGGGAACACCTTGGCTTCCTCCCGAAGGAGGTGGACCAGCTTCTGGGCGGCCTCTTCCGGGGTCCGGTACTCGATCAACTTCGCGCCGGTGCGCGGCGGCGGGAGCTCGAAGCGCTCCGGCGTGACGGAGGGGCTCGGCGCGGGCGACGAAGCCGCGGTGCGGGCGATCGTGGCCTTCCGGGACTTGAGGATCGCCGGGAGCTTCGCGGTCCGGGGGTCGTTCCAGGCCTGCTGGAGGCCGACGACGCACGGCAGCGGGGCGGTCCAGGTCTCCGTGCCGCGCTCGACCGGCCGGCGGAACTGGAAGTGGCCCTGGGCGGCGTCCCAGCGAAGATCGACCGCGCAGCTGAAATCCGGCACGGAAAGCAGCTCGCCGAGCGCGGCGGCGACGAGGCCCGCCTCGTCGT
Organism: Thermoplasmata archaeon; assembly: GCA_030038885.1. GTDB lineage: Archaea > Thermoplasmatota > Thermoplasmata > Lutacidiplasmatales > UBA184 > Lutacidiplasma. Next base: position 651 of record JASHQY010000147.1, read on the forward strand.
CGCCCGAGTGCTTGCCGCACAGGACGAGATCGTGCGGGACCGTCGCGATCGCGGCCGCGAGCGCGCGCGCCGCGCGGATCGGGTCGGCCCACCGCTCGGCACCCGCGTCGACCCAGGTCGCGAGGTCGGCCCCGAGCGCGATCGCCGAGCGGAGCACCTCCTCCGTGCGCGGCGCCGGCCCGTAGGCGACGACGTGGACCTTCGAGCCCGGGACCGCTTCCTTCAACAGGAGCGCCTGCTCGACCGCCGACTCGTCGTATCCGGCGAGCACGAACTTCACGCCCTCGGAATCGAGGGTCCGGCCGTCGGACGCGGCCCGAAGGCGCGTCTCCGCGTCCGGCACCGGCTTCACGCAGACGACGATCTCCATGCGCCCCCCGGGCTCAGGCGTAGAGCTGCAGCAGCTCGCGCGCGATGACCGTCCGCTGGATCTCGTTCGCGCCCTCGTAGATCTGCGTCAGCTTCGCGTCCCGCAGGAGCTTCTCGACCGGATACTCCTTCATGTACCCGTACCCGCCGAACGTCTGGATCGCCTCGTCCGCCACGCGCAGCGCCGCGTCCGACGCGAAGCACTTCGCGATCGACGACTCGAGCGTCCCCTTCGCCCCGTGGTCGATCGACCACGCCGCGTGCCAGGTCAACAGGCGCGCGGCCCGCACCGCCTGGGCCATGTTCGCGAGCTTGATCTGGATCGCCTGGTGCTCGGCGATCGGCTTGCCGAACGTCACGCGCTTCAGCGCGTAGGCGGCGGCGTGGTCGAGCGCGGCCTGGGCGATCCCGGTCGCGAGCGCCCCGATCGGAGTGCGGGTCTGGTCGAGCGTCCGCATCGCGAGCGGAAAGCCCTCCCCGTCGGCCCCGAGTCGGTCGGTGGCGGGCACCCGGACGCCCTCGAAGCGCACCGTGCTGGTCGACGAGGCCCGGTGCCCCATCTTCTCCTCGTCCTTCCCCGGCACGACCCCCTCCGCCGAGCGGGGCACGACGAACGCGGTGATCCCCCGGTGGCGGGCGCCGGGATCGACGGTCGCGAAGACCGTGTAGAGCGACGCGTGGGGCGCGTTCGTGATGAAGCACTTCTCGCCGTCGAGCACGTAGTGGTCACCGTCCCGGCGGGCCCGGGTCGTGAGCCCGCCCGCGTCGCTGCCGCCGGACGGCTCGGTGAGGCAGAACGACGCGAGGTGGTACTCGGCGCAGAACGGCGTCAGGAGCCGGTGCTTCTGCTCCGCGGTCCCTCCGAGAAGGATCGGCTCGAGCGCGAGGCAGTTCGCGATCACCGAGGTCGTCATCCCGCCGCAGGCGTGGGCGAGCTCCTCGACGATGAGGCACTGGTCGACGACCCCGAGGCCGCTGCCGCCGTACTCCGTCGGCACGTTGAGGTTCATCAGGCCGAGCCCGAACGCCTTCCGGTAGATCTCCTCGGGGAACCGTCCGGTCCGGTCGCACTCGGCCGCGTGGGGCGCCATCTCCGTCCGCGCGAACCGGCGAGCAAGGTCGCGCAGACTTTCCTGCTCGGCCGTGAGCGAGAAATCGGGCATGGAAGCGCGGCGGGCCGCCCACGAGCACCCGCTATATCACGGCTTGGGTGACCCCGGGGCGTGGCGCGCGATTCTCGCCGGTCGTCGCGGGCCGGGACGGCGCAAGAGCTGGTCGTGGGCGGGTACGCCCGGCTCGATCGGCACCGGGCGCGACGCGTCGGCGTCCCCGAGGTGATCCTCGCGGAGGGCAAGACGGTCGACCACCTCGTCGGGATCCTCCGCGCGCTCGTGGCCGAAGGTCTCGGGGCGCTCGTCTCGCGCCCCGATGCGGCCCAGCGGCGCGCGCTCCACGGTGCGGCGGGCCGGGCGCTCGGCGTCCGGTTCCTGGCCCAGGACCGCGTCGTTCGGCTCCGGGGCCCGCTCGGCGGGAGCTACCGCCCCGGGACCGTCGCGATCGTCGCGGCCGGCACGAGCGACGTGCCGCTCGCCGACGAGTCGCGGGCCGTGCTCGAGGAGCTGGGCGTCGGGACCGCGACGGCGTACGACGTCGGCGTCGCGGGCCTCCATCGGCTCCTGCGAGCCGTGCGGCGCCTCGAGCGGGCGCGGCCCGAGCTCTACCTCGCCTTCGCCGGTCGGGAGGGGGCGCTCCCGACCGTGCTCGCCGGGCTCGTGCACGCCCCGGTCGTCGGGGTGCCGACCTCCGTCGGGTACGGCCGCGGCGGCCGCGGCGAGGCCGCGCTCGGCGCGATGCTCCAGTCGTGCGCGCCGATCGCGGTCGTGAACATCGACGGGGCCGTGCCGGCCGCCCTGTTCGCCGCCCAATGGTTCGCGCGTCCCCGCCGGAGGCCCACGGCGAACCCGCGGCGGCGGGGACGTTCCGGCGCGCCGGTCCCCGGCCGACGGAAGGGCTTTTCTGACCCGTAGGACCTTTCCGAGCCCGTGGCGCCCCGCCCCGCCCTCGCCGACGAGGACCTCGACCGGGAACGCGAGAGCCAGGCCCGGCTGCGCGCGATCGACGCGCGCCTGCGGGCCCTCGACGCGAAGCGCCACGACCTGATCGCGGAGATGCGGCGGCTGTCCGCCGAGCAGAAGGCGCTCTACGACCAGCGGCAGGCGCCGCAGGACGAGGTCCAGCGGCTCTACGACGAGCACGGGACGCTCGGCGCGCGGATCGGCGAGCTCCGCGCGCAGCGCGACGCCGCGCGGCGCGAGCTCGAGGCGGCGGTGATCGCCCTGCGCGAGCTCAAGCTCTCGTTCGCGCCGGGCGAACGGCTGCGGCCGGAACCGATCCGACGCGAGATCGCCGAGCTCGAGCACCGCCAGCAGACGCGCGCGCTCCCGCTCGAGGAGGAGAACGCGCTGATCGCGCGGCTCCGCCAGCGCCACCGGGACCTGCAGACCGCGGAGGCGCAGACCTCGGTCGTCGCGGACCACGAGCTGCAGCGCAAGGCCGCCGAGGCCCGGATCGCCGCCGCGCGCGCGGAGGTCGAGCGGCTCGGGCGGGAGGCGGTCGACGCCCGGTCCCGGCGCGACGCGAAGATGGCCGAGGTCCGCGCGAAGCTCGTGGCCGCGGGGAGCCTCGTCGCCGACCTCCGGTCGAAGGGCCGGGCGCGGGCCGGCGTGATGGCCGAGGTCGACGCGGTCTCGCGCGAGATCGCGGAGCTCGACCGGGAGGGCCGCCGGATCCTCGGCGAGGTCCGGGCGCGCCGGGAGGAGGCCCGCCGGACCGTGCGGCAGTACGCTCCCGGTCGGGGGCGGCCCCCGGCCGCGATGGTCGATGCGACCGCGGACGCCCAGCTCCAGGAGCTCTTGAAGCGGGGCAAGATCACGCTCGGCGGATAGCCGGGCGGATCACGGTCGGAAGATGTCGACGACCGTCACGATGAAGATCAGCGTCTGACCGTCGACCTCCGCGTTGTAGTCCTCGGTGTACGTGCCGGTCGCGAGGTTGACGCCGGTCACGATGAACGACGTGGCCCCGCAGAGGCCGGGGCCGGTCGTGTGGCCCAGGACGAGCCCCGCCGACGCCGGCGTCAGCTGGCTCTCGAGCGTGATCGTCGACGCCGAGAGGTTCGAGACCAGGACCGGCCAGCCGCTCGGGTTCGTGATCATGCCGAGCGTCGGGAGGTTCTCGTAGACGAGCGCGCTCGCGTTCACGCTCAGGACCATGTCGGGCCAGCCGTAGACCGGGTCCGTGTAGACCGTGCCGGCGATCGCCGAGACGTTCGGGAAGAGGGACGCGAACTGCGAGGGCGCGAGCGTCACGACGACCGGATACGTCGTCGTCAGCGGCTGGGTGGCGAAGCACGACGCGTTCACGAAGCTGTAGCCGAGCGCGGGTGGCACCGTGAGGTAGGTGGTCCGGTTCCCCGGCAGACCGACCAGGCCCTGCCAGAATCCGGTGACGACGCCCCCGAACGTCGTGTTGCCGATCGTGTAGCCGCTGCTCGGTGCGTTGGACCCGACGTACACGCCGAGCGGCGAGTAGTCCGACGGGCTCCCGCCCCGCGACGAGTACTGGAGGGACTTCGGCCAGGACAGGTTGTTGAGCGCGACCGAGTACTCCGACGTGTCGAAGACCCGCCCCTGCTGGGGCCCCTTCGCGAACAGGCCCACGTAGTTCACGGTCACGTTGTCGCCGACCTGCACCGTGAGCGGCCCCGCGGACGGCGCCCGGTGGTTCTCGTAGTAGAGGAAGACGCCGCCCGCGGTGCCCGCGACCACCACGATCACGACGAGGATCGCCGCGAGGACCGGGGACGGACGGGGTTCGACCATGGGGCTACGGTGCTCCGGGGAGGGGGGTCAGCTCGTCGCTGGTCTCGTCACGAAATCGGAGAGACAGGTGTTCCTCATTCCCCCGCGCCTCCGAGCTCGGAGCATATATATAGCCTCTCGAGGCGGCGCGCCCCGCCGGGCCGGCTCACGCTCGGCGGAGCTTGCCGACGATCGGCTCCTCGACCACGCCGCCCTCTTCGAGCCGGCTCAGCACGGTCTCGACCCGCTCGGCGACCACGCCCTGCGCCTCGAGCCGGGTCACGACCTCCTTCAGGTCCGCGTAGCCGTCGACCGAGACCTCGGAGATCTGGTCCACGAGGTCGAGGAAGACCGACTCTTCGGCCCGCTCGGCCGCGGACGGCGGCGGCGCGGCGGGAGCCGGC
>JASHQY010000148.1 GCA_030038885.1 Thermoplasmata archaeon
TGCCTACCCGGGCGGCGGGGGTGTTCTCGAGGTGGGGTCGGACCTGACAACGGCCCTCGGGGTCTCGGGAGCGCCGGGAACGAAGGTCTCCGGCTACCTCCCGGTCGCCGAGCATCCGGACGGATCGCCCGAGAACCTCCCGTTCGTCGTGGTCAACGGCCAGAAGGACGGCCCCTGCCTCTGGCTCACGGGATGCGAGCACGGCGACGAGGTCCTCGCCGCCGCCGCGATCGTCGAGTTCGTGAGCCAGCTCGACCCGAAGAAGGTCGCCGGTCGGGTCGTGGCGCTCCCGGTGCTGGCGAGCACCGCGTTCAACATCAAGCATCGGTTCAGTCCGATCGACAGCTACGACTTCAGCCGGGCCTGGCCCGGGTTCAAGAACGGCTGGCTCTCCCAGCAGGTCGCCTCCCGCCTCTTCGACCTCATGGTCGAACACGCGGACTGGGTCGTCAACGTCCACAACGGCCTGCCGGCCCGTCTCATGCCGACGCCGTACATCATCGTGAACTACGACCGGGACGAGCAGTGGACGAAGACCTTCCAGGGGTTCACCGAGTCCTTCCTTCTGGAGAACGTCGTCCACTGGAAGGGGAAGTCCCTCGAACGCGGCGCGCGCACCTCCACAATGATGGCCGCGCTCCTCGCGGCCAACGTCCCGAGCGTCGTGCCCGAGCTCGGCCCGGACACGCGGGAGGGGATCGCCGTCGCCCTCCGCAGCTTCACGAACGCCTTCCGATTCCTCGGCATGCTCCCCGGCAAGGCCGAGCGTCTCGACCACTATCGCGCGCTGCCGGACGTGGTGCACATCTTCCCGACGCGCGGGGGTCTGTTCAAACCGTTCGTCCGGCTGAACGAGGAGGTCCGGGAGGGCCAGAAGCTCGCGTCCATCCGCAACTTCTCGGGCGAGATCACGGAGGAGCTGATCGCTCCGGCGCGCGGGGTCATCATCGCGCAGTGGCTCCTCCCGATGATCGGGAGCGGGGACTTCGCGGCCTTCGAGCTCGCGACGTTCGACGAGTTCAAGCGCAGCTGGCCCGGCGAGCGGTAGGCCGCGTTCCCCCTCGGTGCCCTGGGGAGTCCGCGGGTGTCCCCGTCCGAGGAGGGCCGGAACCGGGGTCCGGTTCAGCCCTCCACCTGCCCGTACCGCAGCCGAGGATCGATCATCACGCACACGATGTCCGTCACGAGGGCCACGATGACGACGAGCAGCGACGCGACGAGGAAGATGCCGAGCAGCACCGGATAGTCCCGCCCCACGGCCGAGTCGAACAGCAGGATGCCGAGCCCCGGCCAGGCGAACACCACTTCGATGAGCACCGCGCCCGTGAGCGAGTACCCGATCCAGAGGCCGGCGAGCGTGATGACCGGCAGCGAGGCGTTCTTGAGGATGTACCGCGAGAAGGTCGAGGTCTTCTCGAGCCCCGCGGCCTGGAGCGTGCGGGGGAAGTCCTCCTCCAGCGTGCTCGCGACGCTCGTCCGCGTGAGCTGGTAGAACTGGGGCATGTAGAAGACGATCATGCACGTCAGCGGGAGGACCATGTGGGTGGCGACGTCCAGCACGTAGGCGAGTCCCGCCCCGGGATACACCGGGTACACGATGCCGGCGATCGGCAACAGGTCGAGGCGGATCGAAAACACCGCCACGAGCATGACAGCGAGCCAGAAGACCGGGATCGAGTAGAGCGTCAGGGTCGTGACCGAGAGACCCCGGTCGAGCCACGAGCCGCGCTTCAGTCCGGCCTTCGTTCCGAGGTAGATCCCCAGCGCGAGGGAGATCGCCCACGCCGGCAGCACCAGCAGGAGGGTCGCGCCCACCCGCTCGCCGACGACCTGGAACACCGGCTCGCGGGAGAGCACCGACGTCCCCAGGTTCCCGTGGAGCAGGTTCCAGAGGTAGATGAAATACTGGTCGATCAGCGGCTTGTTGAGGCCGAACTGCTGCTCGACGCTCCGGATGTACGCCGGGTTCGCCGTGGGGCCCGCGAGGATGAGCGCCGGGTTTCCCGGCGCGAGGTGGATGATCAGGAACTCGATCGTGACGATCGCGAGGAGGACGGGGACCACCTGCAGGAGCCGGACGGCGATGTACCGGCTCAGCAGCATGGTCCCGCCCTCATGACCCTACGTCACGCGGGCGACACTGCGATTGGCTATTTGCCCGTTCCCGGACCCGGGGGAGGGGATCCTGCGGACGCCGCGGCGTCCCGGCGATCCTCCTCCGCCTCGGTCTTCTTCTTTCGGCTGCGCCGGTAGAACACGACCCCCACGATCGCCACGATGATCACCACGATCACCGCGATCGCGATGATCTGGCTCTCCGAGAGGCCGCTCGAGGAGCTGCCCGAGATGAGCTGGGCCTGCGAGAGATCCCAGCGGTCGGTCCCGAGCTGGGGACCCAGGTCCTTCACCATGCCCTTCTGCCAGATGTTGATGTCCTCGATGTTCGTGAGGGGAAGCACCGGGACCTGGTTCGCGAGGATCCCCTGGATCGCGTTGTAGTCCGCCTGCCGCTGAGCGACATCGGTCGTCTGCTCCGCGGCGATGAACAGGTTGTTCATCGTCGTGTTGTTGAAGAACGTCGCTCCGCTCTCCCCCTCGTGGACCGGGTCGAGCCAGGGCCACATCAGGTCGGGGTCGGGGCCGATCTGCGACGCCCGGATCGCCATCTGGTAGTCGCCGTCCGTCTGGACCTTCGTGAACCAGGTCGCGTAGTCGCCGGACCAGAACACCACGTTCACCCCGATCTGGGCGAGCTGCGCCTGGATCACCTCGGATTCCACGTCGTTGCCGAAGAGGGGATTGTACGCCAGCTGGAACGTGACGCGCGTCCCGTTGGCGGCCGGCGTGTAGCCGAGCGAGTTTAGCAGGTTCTCCGCCTCGGTCGGGTCGTACGGGATCTGGGCGCTGGAGTTGAACCAGGGTCCCTCGAGATAGAACCCGTACATCGCGCCCGCGTAACCGAAGTAGGCCTTCTGCACGAGCTGGGTCCGGTTGATCCCGTAGGCGATCGCCTGGCGGAACGTCGCGTTGTTGAACGGGGCCGCCTGGGTGTTGAACAGGACCCACGTGACGACGCCTCCCGTGGGGTTCGAGACCTCGAGCGAAGTGTCGTTCGCGATCTGCGGCATCTGCGAGTAGTCGATCGGGTTGTCGAATGTGTCCAGGTACTGGATGCTGCCCTGCTCGAGCTCCTGCACGGCCGTCCCGACATCGGGAACGATCAGAATGATGACCGTCTGGATCGAGGGCTCGCCGCCCCAGTAGTTCGGGTTGGCCTTCAGCACGATGTTCTGCCCGGACAGGTGGCTCACGTACTCGTAGGGCCCCGTCCCGATGGGCGCCTGGTTGTACGGGTTCGTCGTGATGTTGGTGCCCTCGTACAGATGCGCGGGGAGGATGTTGAGCCCGAAGTCGGACCCGAAGGCGAAGAGGGAGAGCCAGCCCGCGTCCGGGGCGCTCAGGACGAAGCTCACGTTGTAGGGATCGTCGGCGTACACGTGGGTCACGCCGACCAGATAATCGATGTACCAGGCGGGGAGCGACATCGCCGTGTCCATGGTGTACACGACGTCGTTGGCCGTGAAGGGCTGGCCGTCCTGCCACTTGACACCGACTCGAAGATGGAAGGTATAATTCAGGCCGTCGGGGGAAATCGTCCAACTCTGGGCGAGCTGCGGGACCACGGTGGTCCCGTTATAGCTCAGATGCACGAGCTCCTGATACACGTTGTAGTTGACGTAGAAGGAACCGAGCGTGTCGCCGAGCATGTTGTTCAGCACGCCGGGGTCCGACTGCTGGACGACGACCAAGGTCGACGAACTCGATGCGCGGGTGTTCGCCGCCGGCATCGCAAGCAGTAGCGAAAGTACTAGGGACGTGCCTATGGCCAAAATCAGAACCCGGTTCCTCGCCGACGGTACCATGGCGCCGGGCAAGTCGGCCGCCCTAATAAACCTAGCCAAATTCTGACGGACCCCCCGGAAATTGCGCACTATCGACATTCGCGCTAGTTGGTACAAAGTGCCCACTAGGGGTTTTCTGGATTGCACTAATCGGACCGTCGACACAAAGCGTTTATCGCGAAGGCCGTTGACGCGTCCCAATCGTGCACGCGGCCGAGGGTTATCGTCGCACTCGCGAGATCGTCGCGTGGGTCCGGACGTCGTGGCGCCGGTTCCGCGCGTCGCGGCTCGCGCTCTTCGGGCTCGGGATCGTCGGGTTCTTCGCGGTGCTCGCGTTGTTTCCCGACCAGATCGCGCCGTACTCCCCGTCGACGATCAACTTTCAGTCGCTGTTGGCCCCCTCGTGGACGCACCTCTTCGGCACCGACACTCTCGGCCGGGACGAGCTCAGCCGCGTGATCTGGGGGGCCCGTGTGTCGATCGTCTTCGGGCTCGTCGCGGCGGCCATCTCCCTGCTGCTCGGCTCGACGCTGGGCCTTCTCGCGGGGTACTTCGGCGGATGGGTGGATCATGTGCTCTCCCGCTTCTTCGAGATCGTCCTGATGATCCCGGCGTTCTTCCTGCTGGTGATGGTGGTCGCGGTGTTCGGGAACAACATCGACTTCGAGATCCTGATCGTCGGCATCACGATCTGGCCGGCCAACGCCCGCATCATGCGGTCTACGGTGCTCACGCTCCGGGAACGCAAGTACGTCCGGGCGGCCGTGGCCACCGGCGCCTCGCGGAGCCGGGTGATCCTCCGTCACATCCTCCCCAACGCGATCCAGCCGGTCATTGCCAACACCAACCTCCAGGTCGGGCAGGCCATCCTCTTCGAGGCCGGGATGGCGTTCCTCGGGCTGAGCGATCCGAACGTCATCAGCTGGGGGGAGATGGTGAATCTGGGCGTGTACCATCTCACCGACGCGTGGTGGCTCGCGTTCTTCCCGGGACTGGCCCTGACCCTGCTCATCCTCGGGTTCAACCTGATGGGCGACGGGATCGCATCGGTGTTCGGGCGGACGAACGCGGCCTCCCTGCTGCCGCTCGAGGGGAGTGAGTCGCGATGATCCTCGACATCCGGGACCTCTCGCTCGAGTACCGCCGGGTGGGGTTGCCGCCCGTGCGGGCGCTCAACCACGTCAGCCTGTCGGTCACCGAGGGCGAGGCGCTCGGCATCGTCGGCGAATCCGGGTGCGGAAAATCGTCGCTGGCCCACTCGATCATCCGCTCGCTCCCCGCCGGGACCCGGATCCTGAACGGCGAGATCCGGTTCGAGGGCCGGGACCTGCTCGCGCTGAACGACCGGCGGATGCGGAACGTTCGATGGTCGAAGATCGCCGTCGTGTTCCAGAGCTCGATGAACTCGTTCTCACCGGTCCATCGGATCGCCAGCCAGCTGGCGGCCGTCCACATGGTGCACCTGCAGTCGGACAAGAAGACCGCCCTCCGCGCGGCCGAAAAGGCCCTGCTCGCGTTTGGCCTCCCGTCCGACCAGCTCCGGGCGTACCCGCACGAGCTGTCCGGCGGCATGCGCCAGCGCGCGGCGATCGCGCTGGCGCTGCTCCTGGATCCCAAGGTCCTGATCGCCGACGAGCCGACGACGGCGCTGGACGTGGTGATCCAGGACCAGGTGCTCAAGATGATCGAGACCTGGCAGCACGAGTACGGTCGGACGGTTATCTTCGTTTCCCACGACGTGGCCGTGGTCTCCGAGATCTGCGACCGGATCGTCGTGATGTACGCGGGCGAGATCGCCGAGGTCGGTCCGAAGTCGGCGGTCGTGCACTCCCCCCAGCACCCGTACACCGACGCCCTGCTCCGGTGCGTCCCCTCGCTCCACGCGAAGAACTCCCGCCTCGAGACGCTGTCCGGCAGTCCCCCGGACCTCAGCATCGTCACTCCGGGCTGCCCGTTCCGGCCCCGCTGCGCGGTCGCGTTCGACGCGTGCGCGACGACCGCGCCGGAGCTGTACCCGACGGGTCCCGATCACTCGGCGCGATGCCTCCTGCGGCGGGGGAGCTGAATGCTCGCCTCGGGTTCCGGTCCGCTCGTCCGGGCCGAAGCGCTCCGGAAGCAGTTCGCGCTGCAGTCGGGGATCCAGGACTCCCTGTTCGGGGGGCGCGCACGCATCGTGAAGGCCGTCGACGGCATCGACCTCACGATCGGGCGCGGCGAGATCGTGAGCCTCGTCGGGGAAAGCGGCAGCGGCAAGACGACGTTGGGGGAGATCGTCGCGCTGCTCCAGAGCCCCACCTCCGGGCGCATCCTGTTCCAAGGGACCGAGGTCACCCGGCTCGGTGCCCGCGCGCTGCGCCGGCTCCGGCCGCACGTGCAGGTGATCTTCCAGGACCCGTTCGACTCGCTCGACCCGCGGCTCACGGTGTTCCGGACGGTGGCCGAACCGCTGCAGGTGGCCGGCAACGTCTCGAAGCGGGATCTCTACTCCCGCGTGGTCGCGATGCTGACCGAGGCGGGACTGACGCCGGCCGAGCCGTTCCTCTACCGGTATCCGGGAGAGCTCAGCGGCGGGCAGCGCCAGCGCGTCGCGATCGCCCGGGCGCTGATCCTCCGGCCGGAGTTCGTCGTGGCCGACGAACCGGTCTCGATGCTCGACGCGTCGGTCGCGTCGGGGATCCTGAACCTCATGCTCGACCTGCGGGCGCGGCACGGCACCGCGTTCCTGTTCATCACGCACGACCTCGGCATCGCCCGCTACGTCGGCGATCGCGTGATGACGATGTACCGGGGCAAGATCGTCGAGATCGGGCCCGCGGGCGAGCTGGTCGCCGAGCCGCTGCACCCGTACACCCGCCAGCTGATCTCCGCGATCCCCGAGGCCGGCGCGGCGACCAAGCGCGTCCGGGTGGAGGTCCCTCCCATCGCGCGCGACGCGGAGTTGAACCTCGTCGGCTGCCCGTACCAGCTCCGCTGCGGGTGGGTCATGGACATCTGCCGCCGCGAGCACCCCCCGCTGCGGGAGCTGCGGCCCCAGCGATGGGTGGCGTGCCACCACTACGACGGGGCTCCGGTCCCGAGCGCGCGGCCGCCCGAGGACGCACCGGACGGCGCCCCGTCCGCCCCGCCACCCGTGCTCCCGCCGGCCGGCGGCGCTTAGGCCGCGGATCCGTCCCGGCCTGGCCGGAGGAGCGCGCCGCGCGTGTACTCGCCCGTGAATCCCATCGCCCGGAGCGTGTCCGTGAACGCGGCGAGCGCGGTCGGGTTCCGCCACTGGCGCTGGGCCTCGATCACGAAGACGTCGATCGGCTCCCCGACCGCGACATCCGCGTTCGTGACCGGCTGCCCGTCGGGGCGCAGGTAGCAGATCCGGTCCGGCGCGACCGCCATCAGCCGTCCGTCCCGCCAGCCGATCATGTTCTCGTTCATCGATCGCACGGCCGCGAGCGACCCCGCGTCCGCTCCGGTGCCCTTCACCTTCAGGTGGCCGAAGGTGTAGCTCCCGTCCGTCTCGGTCTGGAAGCCGACGACCTTGCCGCGGATGAGCGGCCGCCCTCCGGTGACCTCCAGCACGGTCTCGAGCGGGTCGTCGCGCCGGCGTCGGGCCTCGCGCACCGCCGCGCCGACGCGCCGGGCCAGCGAGATCGTGCCGGGCACCGCGGTCCGGCGAACCGCCTCCCCGGTCATCGGGAACGCGGCGAGGCCGGCGAGCCAGCCGAAGTGCTCGAGCGCGTTCAGCGCGACGCGCTCCTCGAGCGCGAAGTCGCTGGTCGAGACCGTGATCGCCCGGCCGGGCGCTGTCGCGAGCGCGAACGGGGAGAACGAGACCCCGCCCAGATGGAACAGCGTGTGGCCGAGGCGCGGGATCGCCCGCCCGGCCCCGTCCGCGTCCAGGACGGCGATGCGCCGCCCGATCGAGGCGGTCATGCACGCGAGGTGGTTGTACCCGCTGGTCTCCACCGGCACGACGAAGTTGACCGGACCGGGGAGGACCTCCTCGAGGGCCCCGACCGCGTTGCGGGCCTGCGTCGTGAAGGGGCGGCGCAGCATGACCTCGGGCGAGCCCATCGCGGCCGCCGAGACCACGCGGGCCCGGGCGGGCACGTCCTCGAGGCGGACGAGGCGGATCTGCCGGCGCTCGAGGATGCTCTCGGCGATCGCCTTCGCGGGGGCGTACGACCCTCCGCCGCCCGTCCCGAGGATCGTCCCGCCGACCGCGACGTCGAGGAAATCCTCCCCCCGAAGCTCGACCACGGGACCCCGCTCCGCCTAGGCGGCTAGCGCGCCACAGGCTTTGACCCTGACCCTGACCGAATTCCCGGGCAGGTAGGAGAGCGGGATCTCCTCCAGCTGGGCCACGCGGGTCCCGGCCCGACGCGCTCCAGCGGCCACCGCGCGCGCGATCGCGGCGGCCCGGAGGCGGTCGAGCGTCGCGGCCCGGCCCGCCCCCTCGTACGAGACGATCGTGTCGACCTCGGCGCCGACCTCCGCGATCGCGACCCCGATCGCGTTCGCGACGTCGAAGTGCTCGGGCCGGACGACCGGCAGCGACGCGAGGCGTCCGGCCCCGACCAGCACGCTCCCGCCGCCGACGAGGACCACCGGCAGCTCCTGGGAGGAGATGCGCACGGTCTCGATCCCCTCCTCGAGCATCTCCCGGACGCGGCGGTCGACCGCGCGGGCGAGCGGCCGGGGGAGGTCCCTCAGGCGCCGCCGGTCGCCGAAATCGCAGCGTCCGAGCGCCACCGCCACGTCGGTTGTCGTCAGGGTCGGTCCTCCGGCGGCCCGCGCCTCCTGCGGCAGCCGGTAGCCCACGCTGTCCGGGCCGACGGTCAGGCCCCCGTCGGTGCGGACCCGGCTCCCGCCGCCCAGCGCGAGGCTGAGGACGTCCGGGATGCGAAAGTTGGTCCGGACGCCACCGATCAGCGACGGACGGGCCGACTGGAGCGGGAAGCCCCCCTTCAGGAGCCCGATGTCGGTCGACGTGCCGCCGACGTCCACCACGATCGAGTCGGCGACCCCGCCCAGGAACGAGGCTCCGCGGATGCTGTTCGTTGGGCCGGACGACACCGTGAGGATGGGGTAGCGCAGCGCCGCCGCGGCGTCCATGAGGGTCCCGTCGTTCTGCCCGAGCAGCAGCCGCGCGCGGAGGCCGAGGGCGCGCGCGGCCCGCCGGAACCCGAGGATCGCCCGCTCCGAGACGGAGCGCAGGGCCGCGTTGAGGATCGTGGCGTTCTCCCGCTCGAGCAGCCCGATCGTCGCGATCTCGTGGCTGAGGCTGACCGAGACGCCCGCGCCGAGGTCGTGGCGCAGGACGCGGGCCGCGGCCCGCTCGTGCTCCGAATTCACCGGCGAGAAGACCGAGGTCACGGCGATCGCGCGGACCCGCCCCGCTAGGGACGCGGCGATCCGGTGGAGCCGGCCGACGTCGAGCGGGCGGATGACGCGCCCGTGGAACTCGTGCCCGCCCGCGACGGAGAACGAGCGGAACTTCACGACGTCCCGCAGGCTCGCCGGCCAGTCGGAGAAGGGGGGCACCGCATCCGTGGAGGGGGTGCCCAGCCGGAGGACCGCGACCCGGTCGAGCCCCCGCCGTTCGAGGATCGCGTTGATGCAGTGGGTCGTTCCGAGCATGCAGTAGCGCACCGCGCGCCGATCGCCGGACCAGCCGTCGAGCAGGCGCTCGAGCGTGACCCGGATGCCGGTCGCGACGTCGGGGGTCGTGGGGGACTTGGCCTTGCGCACGAACCGCTGGAGGGGGTCGAGGATGACCCCGTCGGTGTTCGTGCCGCCCACGTCGATGCCGATGCGGTACCCCGCGTCCTTCATCGGCGCCCCCGGGCGAAGGGTCGATAGCGCACCGGGTAGCCGAAATACCGGGGTCCGACCAGGCTCAGCCCCTTCTCCGTCCGCCACTTCGGATCGCACGCGACGACCAGCACGGCGACCCGCTGGCCGAAGCGGAGCCCTTCGGTCGTGATCGGCGTTCCCGTCTCGGCATCGAGCATGCTGATGAGGTCCGGAACGCTCGCCAGCACCCGGCGGCCGATCCGCGCGATCAGGTTCTCGTTCTGGAAGTCGACCAGGAGCTCGCGTCCGTGGTCGGCTCCCGTTCCGGCGAGGCGCACCGACCCCCGGGCGAAGCCCCCCTCGGTCCGCCGGTTCAGATCCGTCACTCGGCCGCGGAACGCGAGCGAGCCGCGCGTGGCGCGGCGGATCGCTTCGAGCGGGTCCGACTTGGCTGCCCACGCGGAGCGGAGCCGCTGGCCGATCCGGCGCGCGAAGCCGATCGACCCCGGGATCAGCGCCCGCCGGGCGCTGCGGCCCGACATCGGGTAGAGCGCGATCATCGCCGAGCCGCCCATGTCGACCGTGAGCGTCCGGGCGAACCGCTCGACCCAGAGGTTGTCCACCGCGCGCGGGAGGAGGGCGACGTTCCCCTTCTCGTCGGCGAGGGTCATCGGGGTCGCCGGGATATCGTAGAGCGAAGGGGAGACCATCTGGACCTCGGGAAACGCACGTCCCATGCCGTCCGCGTCGACGAGGGGGATCCCGAGGGCCGCGGCCGTGCCGATCGGGATCGTGGAGTTCAACCCTCCCGCTTCGATGGAGAACGTCGCGTAGGCCTTCCGGCCCAGAAACTCCTCGAGCGCGCGAAACGCCCGGACCGCCTCCGAGCCGTTCGGGATCTTTTCCACGAAGACCGTCGGGGCGCCCATCATCGCGGAGGCGATCACGAGGGCCCGATCCGGGAGGCTCGCGAGCGGCACCAGCGGGACGGGTCCGTGACGTTCCAGCGCCGCCCGCGCCACGAGCTTGCCGAGGTACGGGTCGCCGCCGCCCCCCGTGCCCAGCACGGGGGCGCCCAAGGCGATGAGCTCGAGGTCGTCGACGCCCAGGCGAAGGCCCACGATCCGCTCCTTCCCCGGCTTCGATCTCAGAAGTGCGGCACCGGGCACGCGGCGGTGATGCCCCCGTCCACCGAGAACACGGCGCCCGTGACGTACGAGGAAAGGTCGCTCGCGAGGAACGCGATCATCTCCGCGACCTCCTCCGCCTGCCCGAGCCGCCGAAGAGGGTGCGCATCCGCGAGGGCTTTGTGGACCGCGTCCGGGTCGGGGACCGATTTGAACAGACCGTCCAGCATCCGGGTCCCGAGGGTCGAGGTCGGGGCCACCGCGTTCACACGAACGTTCCGGTCCCCGTACTCGAGCGCCATCGCCCGGGTCAGTTGGATCAATCCGCCCTTGGACGCGCAGTACGCCCCCAGGTTCGCGAAGCCGACCAGTCCGGCATCCGACGCCGTGTTGACGATCACGCCCCCCGAGTTCGAAAGGAAGACCGGAAGGACGTGTTTCGACATCAGGAAGGCGCTCTTCAGGTTGGTCGAGAGGACGCGATCCCACTGCTCCTCGGTCGTCTCGGTGATCTTGGCGACGAGCGCGACCCCGACGTTGTTGACGAGGATGTCGATCCGGTGGTACCGGTCGAGGGCGGCTCGCACCACTGCGCGGACCTCGGCCTCGCTGGTGAGGTTGGCCCGAACGAACAGCGGTTGGGTATGCTCGGCGGTCAGGAGCCGGGCGGTCTCGGCGCCCCACGTCTCGTCGATATCGACCGCGACGACGTTCGCGCC
>JASHQY010000018.1 GCA_030038885.1 Thermoplasmata archaeon
CCTGACCCGGCAGGACGGGGAGGAGTTCCTCGATCTCGTGGCCCGAGCTTCCCTCCGTACTGTCATCACCACCTTCCCTCTCTCGAGCGCCAACGAAGCAGTCGACGCGGTGAGGACAGGCCGTCTCGAGGGGGCAGCGGTCCTGGTCCCGTGAGGGAAGGGGCCCACTCCGCCGGAGGGTCCCGATCTCTCCTCCACGACCGGAGGGGCCCGGCGCGCTGCTCCCGCTGACCCTCGACCGCCCCCGGTCGCCCTCGTCCCCGCCGGGACACCGAAAGGGGCCCCAGTTACCGGCCGTGGTCGGGCCCGGCCGCCGATCTTCGTGGACCTACCCCGTCCAGAGATAAGTGTTGATATTCGAGACTCCATCCGCCGAAGGAGTCCGCGGTGGCCCCGCTCGGAGGGTCGCCTCGCGCAAGAGAGAGTGTGACGACCAACCTTCGGATCAGCCTCACGATCCTCTCGGTCGGGTTCGCGATCGAGGGCGCTGGCGAGGCCTACTCGTTGGCGTCGACCGGGGCCCTCCTTCCGGGGACGAGCATCGTCTTTCTCCTCTCGACCGCGGTCACGCTGCTCGGGCTCCTGTTCCTCTTTCTGGGCCGCCACGAATGGAACGAACTCCACCGCTCCCGGGCGGCGCGCACGAATCAGATCTTCGCGCTCAGCCTGTTGGGCGGGTTTATCGCGGCGGCCGAGGTGGCCTACCTCGCGGCCTATCCGTCCGTCGGAACCCCGATCTGGGCCGAGGTCCTCTTCGGGGCGTCGCTCGGTTCCCTCGTGCTCGGCACGTTCGTCACGTACGCGTACCTCGTCTTCCATCTCGTGGGGGACCCGAGCAAGATCGTGCTCGTCGCGTCCGCCGTGTGGGCGCTGATCATCTCCGCGTACATCGGCCGTGTGCTCGCCGGTGACCTTCCGACGATCCTCTCGGCGGTCCAGGACCGATCGCTGACCGTCGAGCGGCTGGTCGCGCCGGTGGACTATCTCGCGTCCTACCTGTTCGTCTCGTACTTCCTGCTCTTCGCCGCCTATCTCGACGCGCACATGGTCGTCGCGCGCGGTCGCCCGAGGGCCACCTCCGCTCCGGCCTCCGTGCCGCAGGGCGGATCTCCCCCGTGAACTTGAGCCGGGCGCGACCCGCGCGAAAACGCGACGGAATTTGGGCAGGTTATACTGACCCATTTCCGGAAAGTGCCGCTGTTCGACACCCGGAAAAAACTGTTCGACACGTCAGTAAACGAGCCATCGAACGGAGACCGTGAATTTTCGTCAGGCTGCCGGCCGCTTGTTTAAGTAGCAGTAATTTGCATGCCCTTGCGTGGCTGTGTTCGACAAAGCTTCGAAACGGGCGTCCGCTCCGTCGCGGGACGCGGACGACCGTCGGGAAGGAACCGAGGACGCGCGCATCGCCCTACGGTGCAACCTGAAGGAGCTCGGGCTGGTCGACTCGTTCGTCGCGAACGGCGAGTTTGAGACCCGCTCGGAGCTCATGCGGGCGGCGCTGCACGCGTTCCTGCGTTCCCGCGCGATGTCGACCGCGCCGACGCCCCCCGTGGATGCCGAGGGCTACATCGAAGTCCCCGTGCGCCTGCGGCCCGACGAGTACGCCGCCTTCGAGACCTACGCCCGCCACGTCGCGAACGGACGCCCTGTGAGGGACCTCCTCGCCGAGATCGTCCGGCGCGGCGAGGCCGAGCTGAAGGTCCACGAGCTCGTGGCCCGAGCCCGCGCAACGGTGCGCGAAGCGGTCGAAACCCGGACCCAAGCGGGAGCTCTCCAGGACAGTGCCAAGGACCTGGAGCGAAAGGGGGTCGTCGGACGGTAATCGAGCGGACGGCGGGGAACACGGCACGAGGGAGTGGTGGCAGTGTACGAGGCCGAGCGGACGAGTGGGGACCGGAACTCCGCGCCAGGATACGGCGAGCCGATGGACGACGGGTGGTCGGACCACCTGCGCCTCGGCCAGGACGTGCGATTCGTCCTCGTGGCCGTCGGCGGCGGGGCGATCCGCGTCGGAAGGGAGATCGCACGCCAGCACATCCGCCACCTCGAGACCGTCGCGATCAACTGCGATCCCAAGGTCCAGGGGTTCGACGATTTTGACCGCCGGGTCTACCTGGGACCCGACACCGGCGCGGACACCGACACCGGCGGCTCGCCGGTCGTCGGGGGGACCCTCGCGCGGGCGGCCGAGCCCGCGCTTGAACGGATCTTCCACGGCGCGACATTCGTGATCCTGGTCGGCAGCCTCGGCGGTGGCGCCGGGAGCGGCGCGTTCCCCCATCTGTTGGACGTCGCGTGCCGGAATTCCGAGGTCGTCAGCGCGTTCGCGATCAAGCCGTTCCAGTGCGAGGGCGAGCGGCGGTCGATCGCCGACCGCACGATCGCCCGCCTGCAGTTCATCCCGTCGTACGTCGAGCGCCATGAGCAGGGCCACGCGACGTTCCAGACGCTCGACAACGAGAGCCTGGTCCGCACGCAGGGTCGCCGGGCGTTCGGCGCGGTCGCGCTCCACTGGGCGGACCTCATCGAGCACCACATCGAGACGTCGTTCGTCGCCCCGGTCGAGGCGATGATCGAGGCCGTCCAGCTGACCCAGACCGCGGTCGAGGAGCCGATGAACCGGATCCCGGCGGAGGAGGTACCGGCCCTCGAGGTCGTTCCGCCCCGGGTGCCCGCGTCGCCCGAGTTCCCGCCGATCCTGCCGGCCGCGGGCCGCGGGGCCGAGGTCGAGCTCACGTTCGAGGTCGAGGACGAGGCCCAGCGCCCGAATGCCCGCTAGACCTACGGGAAGACGATCACCTCGAGGTCCGAGCGACACTCCCGCGTCCCCGCCGGTCCGGTTGATCCGCGGTGGATACCGCCCCGGCCCCCGCCGGCCCCGGTAAGAGCCGGGCAGGGGCAGGGATCGGGGCGCCACCGTCAGAGCGCAGCGAGCGAGCCGGGCGGCGAGTGGCGCTGCCACAAGCCGTGGCTCACCCGAATCAGGTCACCACAACATCTACCAACGGCAGGAGCGGATAGTAGTCCCCACTGGAGATCGCCAGCTCCGTTCCGACGCTCTGGCTGTAGAGGGTCGCCGTGAGCGTACCCGTCTGCCCTGTTCCATGGTTGACGTTGTACCCCTCGATGGCGTAGGTCACTTGGGTGCTGAACGAGATGGAGTTGATCACGTTCATGAACCCCGACGCGTACCCTGCGATGGCGGCGACCACTGCGAGACAAGCTGCCGCACTCACGTCGCCCTCGCCGGGGACGAGTCCCGCTGCTGCGGAGGCCGCCGCGAGGAGGCCGAGATTCATCGAGAGCGTGCTCAGAAACGTCTCGACGTCCTGATAGGCACTCGTCGTGCTCGCGTATCCGGTGGCCGACTCGAGTTCCGTATAGAGGTCGAAACCGATGCCGCCCGAGACCAGCGATTGGGTCGTGAGCGTCTCCCAACCGCCCCCGTGCGTCATGACCGTGGGAAACCACGATGGCAGATT
>JASHQY010000149.1 GCA_030038885.1 Thermoplasmata archaeon
AACGCGACCCCCTCGGGTCCGGCGCGCGACGCGAGCCAGGCGCCGAACGTCCCCGCCGGCGCGGCGGCGAGCGTCGCCGGGTCGTAGACGTTCTCGAACCCGACGAACCGGGCGGTGAACGGGTCGCTCGGGTGGGCGAGCAGGGTCGCCGCGTCGGCGACCGGCGTCGGACGGCCCCCGCGCAGGACGAGGAACGAGTCCGCGACCGAGAACGCGAGCGTCGGGTCGTGGGTCACGACGACCACCGGGATCCGCTCGGTCGCCCGCAGCTCCTCGAACACGAGGTCGAGCGCGTGGCGCGCCTCGACGTCGAGCGCCTGCCACGGCTCGTCCCAGAGCACGAGCTCGGGCTCGGCCGCGAGCGCCCGGGCGAGCGCGACGCGCTGGAGCTCCCCGCCGCTCAGCTGGACGGGGTGGCGGTCGGCGAGCGCGCCGAGGCCGAAGCGGGCGAGGAGCTCGCGGCTGCGGGCCCGCGCGTCCAGCCGGCCGCGGACCTCGAGCGGGTAGCTCACGTTCCGTTCGACGGTCCGGTGGGCGAACAGCCCGAGGCCCTGCGGGACGTAGCCGAGCCCGCGCCGCTCGGGCGGCCGGCCGCTCAGGTCGACGCCGTCCGCCCGGACGCGGCCCCGGGTCAGGGGGAGGAAGCCGGCGAGCGTGCGGAGGAGGGTCGTCTTGCCGGCGCCCGAGTTCCCGAGCACCGCGAGCACGCGGCCGGGCCGCAGCTCGAGGTCGATCGGGCCCAGGTGGAACCGGTCGAGCGTCGCTTCGACCCCGTCGACCGTCCAGGTCGTCACGGCAGGAGCTCCCCCCGGCGCCACGGCACCCAGCCGTACCGCTCGCCGACCCGGACGACGAGGAAGAGGGCGAACGCGATCAGGAGGAAGACCGAGCTGACCGCCGCCGCGCCCGCGAGGTTCCCGCTCTGGAAGAGGTTGTAGACGAGGACCGAGATCGTCGACGTGACGGGCCCGTTGTAGATGCCGCCCGGGTAGACCGTGTAGGCGAGGATCAGGATCCCGCCGATCTCGCTGACCGCGCGGGCCCACGTGAGCAACAGGCCGGCGACGATCCCGCGGAGCGCGAGCGGGAAGGTGACCGTGAGGAACGCGGTCGCGGGCCCGGCGCCGAGCGACCGCGCGGCCTCGAGGACCCGGGGGTCGATCGCGCGGAACGAGAGGTCGGCGGCGAGGACCGTGTACGGGGCGCTGACGAACACCATCACGAGCACGACCCCCCAGATCGTGTCGTAGATCGGGACGCCGATCTCGGTCGTGAACCGGTAGAGCGGGGTCCCCGGGATCACGAGGAGGAAGATCCCGAGACCGACCAGGAG
Source organism: Thermoplasmata archaeon (assembly GCA_030038885.1). Taxonomy (GTDB): domain Archaea; phylum Thermoplasmatota; class Thermoplasmata; order Lutacidiplasmatales; family UBA184; genus Lutacidiplasma. Next base: position 1,334 of record JASHQY010000149.1, read on the forward strand.
GTGAGGGACGACCACCGGCAGCGCGACGACCGACTCGACGACGCTGCGGCCGCGGAACGGGTGGCGAGCGAGCAGGTAGCCGAGCGGGATCGCGAAGATCAGCGCGGCGAGCACCGCGACCCCCGACGCGTAGAACGTCAGCCACAGCGCCTCCCGGACCGCGAAGTTGTTCGCCGCGCTCAGGATCTCGGCGGGCGTGCCGTACGTGAACAGCGCGTAGATCGGCAGCAGGAACAGGAGCAGCAGCGATCCCGCGAGGATCGCCTCGAGGACGATCCACGGCCAGCCGTGGGGAGGACGTCGCATGGTCGGGGCGCTCACGCGCCCCGGGCTCATGAGAGGAACCCGCTGGCCCAGGACGGCAGCGTCGTGACGTCCGGCTGGAGGAGCCCGGGCACCTCACTCGGCGCGTCCGTCCATCCGGGGAAGATCGGCGTCCACGCCCCGCCCTGGGCGAGGATCGCGCTCCCCTGGGGAGAGAGGAGGAGGTGGAGGAACAGCGCGCCGAGCGCCGCGTTCGGCGCGTTCAGCGGGACCGTTGCCGCGAAGAGGATCGGCGCGGGGACGACGCTCGTGAGCGCCCCCGACGACCCGATGATCTGCGTCGACAGCTGCGCGTAGTCGTGCAGCGCGGTCGAGTTGTTCGCCCCGAGGCCGACGATCGGGTCGAGCAGCACGTACGGCAGGTGGTTCTGGATCGCGACCGCCTTGTACGTGATGACCGACGAGACGACGCCGGTCTCGATCAGCGACGCGGCCTGGGACTCGTGCTCGAGGATCGTCGTGCCGGCGATCGGGGAGGCGTAGCTGCCCGGCGCGCCGTTGTAGAAGTGGCTGTAGTACGCGGAGGTGCTGGTGTTGTAGAGCATGCCCTGGAGCATCAGGCTGAAGATCTCGTTGTAGCCGTTCGGGTCGGTGGAGGCGTTCCAGATCCCCAGCCGGTCGTTGCCGCCGGCGGCGGTCACCTCCACGAGCTTGTCGGCCCAGTTCGACGAGGTGATTCCCGCGAACCCGGGGTTGCTCGAGTTGTAGATCAGGACCTCCTGGGTCTGGGCGAAGACGACCTCGTAGTTCGCGAACTTCGGGTAGAGCAGCTGCGGCGCGAGCCGGAAATCGGCGAGCGCGGCGACGTCCGCCTTCGCGGTGAGCGCGGTGATCGCGGTCGTCACGTCGAGCGATCCCTCGTACGTCTGGGCGGCCCCGGGCGCGGAGATCCCGGGCGTCTCGTTGACCAGCGCGTTCGCGAGCTCGGGGAACGTGAACGTCAGCGTGCCCGCGCCGAGGATCGAGAGGGTGTTGTTCGCGGCGGCGCTGGACGAGGACGCGGGCGAGCCGCGGTACTCGTACCCCGCGTAGAACCCGAGGCCGCCGACCCCGGCGGCGACCACGATCACGATGACGATCCACACCGGCGTCGCGGCCGCCATCGTTGTGGGGAAATACCACATCGGATAAGGCTTGCGCAGCGGGTCGTCGACCCGGGGGCAGGGCTCAGAGGTCGCGTCGGCGCTCGAGCGGGAGGTACACGCGGTAGACCCGACCGACGATCGCCGCGATCGGGACGGGTCCGAACCGTCGGCTGTCGCGCGCGACGTCGACGGCGTCCCCCCGCACGTCGACCGTGCCCGCATCGGCATCGAACGCGCGGACGCGCTTCACGAGCCAGCGGGTCGGATCCTCGGGGTCGACGAGGACGACGATCTCTCCCGGCGCGGGCGGCCGGGACCGGTAGGCGCCGGTGTCGACCCGCAGTCGGTCGCCGGGTTCGAGGGTCGGTCGCATGCTGCGGTCCTCGACCCGGACGCGGCGGCTCCGCCAGCGGCGGAGGCGGGGGACCGGCTCGGCGGCGGTCCGGACGGGCGGCGCGTCGGGCGGTGCCGGCATCCTTATCCGACCGCCGGAGCTCGCGGGGGCATGCCCGCGAACCCGTCCTCGCTCGGATGGTTGGAACGACTGGTCGACGCCGTGCATCCCCCCCGCCCGGTCTACGCCCACTGCGACATCCCGTGCGGTATTTACGACCCGTACGAGGCCCAGATCTCGGCCCTCACGGTCCTCCGCATGGACCAGCTGATCGGCGAGCTCGCGATGCCCGCGGCCGACGCGAAGCCCGAGGACCGCGCGGCCTACGTCGTGAAGCTCTCCCGCTACACCGCGGTCAAGGAGTCGCACGCCGAGCGCGTGAAGAGCGAGATCCGGGTGATCTGGGGCGACTACTTCACCCCCGACCACGCGAAGCAGCATCCCAACGTCCACGAGCTCACCTGGAAGATCCTGAAGGCCGCGTCGAAGACCCGCCAGGGCACGAGCGTCGCGGACGCGCAGGAGCTCGTCAAGCAGGTCCAGGAGTTCTCCGAGCTGTTCTGGCAGACGAAGGGCGCGAAGACGCGCCGGATCCCGTCGCTGCAAAAGTCGGGCGGAGAGCTCGTCGTCCAGGTCCCGCCGTAGGGACGGCGCGCGTGCCGGACCCGCGCTCGACCCCCGCGGGAGGGATCGCCCCGTGAGCGAGCCGCTGCCGCTCGACGGCACGTCGCTCACCGTCCCCGACTTCCTCTCGGTCGCCCGCGGCCACCGACCGGTCGCGATCGCTCCCGAGGCCCGGACCCGCATCGCGGCGAGCCGCGCCGCGGTCGAGCGCGCGGTCGATTCCGGCCGCGCGGTCTACGGGATCACGACGGGCTTCGGGGGCCTTTCGCACCACGCGATCCCCCCGGAGCAGCGGCGGGAGCTCCAGGTGTCGCTCGTGCGCAGCCACGCGAGCGGGACCGGCCCGGCCCTGCCGGCGGACGTCGTGCGCGGGCTCGTGCTCCTCCGGCTCAACTCGCTCGTGCGCGGCCGATCCGGCGTGCGCCCGGAGCTCACCGACCGCCTCGTCGCGCTGCTCGATCGGGGCCTCGTGCCGTGGATCCCCGAGCAGGGCTCCGTCGGGGCGTCGGGCGACCTCGCACCGCTCGCCCACCTCGCGCTCGCGCTCACGGGGGAGGGCGCGTTCCTCGACCCGCGCTCGGGCGAGCTCCTGCCGGCGCGGGACGTGCTCCGGCGGGAGGGGATCGATCCGCTCGACCTCGTCGAGAAGGAGGGGGTCGCGCTCCTGAACGGGACCGCGCTGATGGCGTCCTACCTCGCGCTCGCGGTCGCCGACCTCGAGGCGCTCTACGAGGCCGCGGTCGTGGGGATCGCGCTCTCGTTCGACGCGCTGGAGGGGGATCCCGAGTCGCTCGACGACCGGTTGGGCGAGGTCCGCAACTCCCCCGAGCAGCGGGCGGTGGCCCGGGCGCTCCGCGACCTCCTCGCCGGGAGCGCGCTCGCGGTCCATCGCACGGCGTGGGCCGGGCAGGATCCGTACACCCTGCGCTGCGCCCCCCAGGTGCTCGCCGCGGTCCGGCTCGCGCTCGGCTTCGCCGGCGGGATCGTCGCGCGGGAGCTCAACGCCGTCACCGACAATCCGGTGGTCTTCGAGCCGGACACGTTCCTGAACGGGGGCAACTTCCACGGCCAGCCGCTCGCGCTCGCCCTCGACACGCTCGCGCTCGCGACCCAGTACCTCGCGGCGTTCTCCGAGCGGCGGATCGCCCGGATCGTGCATCCGGCGCTGAACCGCGGGCTCCCCGCGTTCCTCGCGCCCGAGCCCGGTGTGAGCTCGGGGTTCATGATCCCCCAGTACCTCGCGGCCGCGCTCGTGAACGAGAACGCGACGCTCGTCCATCCCGCGAGCGCCGCGAGCCTGCCGACCTCCGCGGACCAGGAGGACTTCGTCAGCATGGGGCCCTGGGCGGGCGCGAAGCTCCGCCGGGTGCTCGCGAACTCGCGGACGGTCGTCGCGATCGAGTGGATCGTCGCCGGTCAGGCGCTCGAGCTGCGCCTCCCGAAGTCCGGCGGGCGCGGCAGCGGGGCGGCGCTCCGCGCCCTCCGGGCGCACGTAGCGCCCTGGACGGCCGACCGGAGCCCCGCGCCGGACATCGAGCGCGTCGCCGCCCGGCTCGAGGACGGATCGCTCGTGCGCGAGGTCCGCGCCGCGGTCCCGTTCTAGCGCGCGGGCCCGGCCGGGACCGCGGGGCCCGGGGCGCCGGTCGATGGGAAGCGCACCTGGTGCCCGCACGACGGGCAGGTGTACTCGCTGACCCCGCGGTGCCGCAGCGGGGTCCGGCACTTCGGGCACGGGATCGGCTTCGACGTGACCCAGGCGGCGAACATCTCCTGGGAGCGGCGGTCCACGCTGTCGCCCGGGGCGGCGGCCGGGGTCGGCGCGGCGGGCGAGAGGGTCGCGGGGGGCGTGCGGGCGGGTTCCGGCGCGGGAGGAACCGCGGCCCGAGGTGGCCGGACGGGCGGGGGTGCGGGCGGCCGGGCCGGGGTCCCGAGCTTCGCATCGGGGGCGGGCGGTCCCGCCCGGGGGGACGAGAGGCGGCCGCACTGCGGGCAGACCGCGAGGCTCGCCGAGCCCGTCGTCTGGAGGGGTACGTGGCAGCTGGGGCAGAGCGCCTTCAGCCCCACCGGAGTGAACACCGGTACCGGGGGAGCGGCGGGCCCGTCCGAGGGGGGGTGGGCGGGAGCGCTCACGGGGGCGGGGGCCGGGGCCGAGGGCGGCGGAGCGATCGGCGGCGGACGGGCCCAGCGCACGGTGCGCCGTCCGGGATCGTAGGCGATCGGAGTGCCCGGTCGACCGAGCTCGTACACGAGCAGCCGCTCCGCCTTGTGCTCGCGCCACGAGAGCGCCGCGGCGAGCCCGGGCACGCTGGTCGTGCCGAGGGATTGAACGGTCGATCGCAGACGCTCGAGGTCCTGTTCGGAGGGCCCGAAGAAGCCGGCCATCACGCGAACCGCGCGCCGGCCGCAAAAGAACCTATCGCCCGAGTGGCATCGGGCGGGAGATCACCGGGAAGGCACCGGTGGGGGACCCCTGGTCTCTTGGACGGTGCCACCAAGAGCCGCGTTCCACCGATGCCCGAGGCCAATGTCCACAAACGCACAACTGTCTATATAGTTATCCGGGCCCGCGGAACGTGGGTCCTGACCGCCCCGGCGGCCGTCCGGTGGCGGTCGACGCGGTCGATCGGTGGGATCCCGCCCTCCTTCCCCCCCGGGCCCGACGGGGCGGCGCGCGCCCGCTAAGCGCCCGGGAGCGTGGGGGTTCCGCGATGGCGAGCGCGGTCGATTCGCTCCGCCGCCTCGGGCCCGGGGCGGTGCGGACCGACCCGGCCGAGCTCGCGCGGGTCGACCGGGACGGCTCGCACCTCGTCGGACACGCGATCGCCTCGGTCGCCCCGAGGAACGTGGCGGACGTGGTCGCCCTCGTCCGCTGGGCGCGCGCCCACCGCCGGCCGCTCATCGCGCGCGCCGCAGGGACCTCGCTCGAGGGGGGCTCGGTCCCGGTCGAGGGCGGGGTCGTGGTCGACCTCTCGGGCTGGACCGCGGTGCGCGAGATCCGGGTCGACGAGCGGACGGCCCGCGTCGGCCCGGGCGTCGTCAACCGGGACCTCCAGGACGCGCTCGCCCCCCACGGCCTGTTCTTCCCCCCGAATCCGGGGTCCTGGACCGAATCGACGATCGGGGGCCACGTCGGGACGAACGCCTCGGGACCCCGCTCGTTCCGCTACGGCCCGACGCGCGCGTGGATCCAGTCGGTCGACGCCGTGCTCGGCACCGGCGAGGTCGTCCACTGGGGAAGCCGGGCCGCGAAGCGGTCCGTCGGGCCCGATCTGCTCTCGCTCTTCGTCGGCAGCGAGGGCACGCTCGGGATCGCGACCGAAGTGACCGTGCGGCTCGCGCCGCGGCCCGCGGTCCGTCGGGGCCTCGGGCTGCGGCTCCCCGAGGGGGCGGCGCTCGGTCCGGTCACGACCGCGCTCGCGCGGTCGGTCGGGACCGGCCTCTCGGCGATCGAGTACCTCGACCGGGCCTGCGCCGCGGAGCTCTCCGGCCCCTCGGGGTTCGGGACCCTCGGCCCCGGTCCGCTCCTCCTCCTCGAGATCGAGGCCGACGACCCCGCCGAGGCCGCGGCGCGCGCGGCCCGGGTCGGTACGATCCTGCGGCGGGCCGGCGTGCGGGGCCGGCCGACGGTCTACGAGGACGCCGACGCGCTCTGGACGCTGCGCGGCCGCGCGAGCCGGGCGCTCGACGTCCGGCTCGGGCAGCGGATCCGGGAGGACGTGGCGGTCCCGCTCCCGGCGCTCGATCGCCTGCGCGCCGAGCTCGACCGGATCTCCCGGACCGAGCGCGCGCCGCTCTACCTGTTCGCCCACCTCGGCGAGGGGAGCCTGCACCCGAACTACGCGGTCGACCCCGAGAGCCCCCGGGGCCGTCGGGTGCGCGCGGCGCTGCTCCGGGCGTCGCTCGCGCTCGGAGGGACGATCAGCGCGGAGCACGGGATCGGGGCCGTGAAGGGATCCTTCCTCGAGCGGGAGATCGGCCGGCCCGGGGTGGCGGTCCTGCGCGCGCTGAAGGCGGCGTGCGACCCGGACGGGATCCTGAACCCGGGGAAGCTCTACCCACCGCTTCCGCGCGCAGCCGCCGGACGACCTTCTCGGTCGCCTTCGGGATCGGCAGACGGGCGAGCCCGGAGAGCGTGACCCACCGGCGCCCCGGGGGCCGTGGGCGGAGGGGCCCGGTCGCGGCTCGGCCCTCGAAGACGAACAGCGTGACCGTGAAGTGGCTGTAGGCGTGCTCCACGACCCCGCGCGGGCGCAGCCGACCGACGACGATCCCGGTCTCCTCACGGAGCTCGCGGCGGGCGGCGTCCACCGGGCGCTCTCCGGGCTCGACCTTCCCTCCCGGGAACTCCCAGAGCCCTCCGAGCAGCCCGCTCGGTGCCCGGCGCTGGATGAGCCAGCGATCCCCCGCGCCCAGGGCCACGACCGCCGCCCGCACGTGCGGCCGCGGGCCGCGCGGCGCCCTCCGCGGCAGGAGCCCCGGGTCCGGGGTCTCCCGAAAGGCCCGGCAGTGCGCGCGCGCCGGGCAGCGGTCGCAGCGGGGGGCCACCGGCCGGCAGACGGTCTCCCCGAGCTCCATGACCGCCTCGTTGAACTCGCCGGCCCGGCCCTCCGGGAGCAGACCGGCGAGCGCGGTCGCGAGCCGGTCGCGCACCGCCGGGCTCCGCACGTCCCCCTCCTCGCGGGTCCACCGGGCGGCGACCCGGAGGCCGTTCGCCTCGAGCGCGACCACGGGGACGTCGAACGCGAGGCTCGCGATCGCGCGCGCGACGTAGGGGCCGACCCCCGGGAGCGCCTCGAGCTCGGGCACGGTGCGGGGCAACCGCCCGCCGCGGGCCGCGAGCCCGCGGGCCGCCGCGTGCAGGTGGCGGGCGCGCGCGTAGTAGCCCGCGCCCTGCCACGCCTTGAGCACGTCCCCGACGGGCGCCCGCGCGAGCGCGCGGACCGACGGGAACCGCCGTACGAACCGCTCGTAGTACGGCGCGGCCTGGTCGACCCGGGTCTGCTGGAGGAGCACCTCCGCGACCCAGACGTGGTACGGGTCCCGGTCCCGCCGCCACGGCAGCGCGCGGCGGTGCGCGCGGAACCACCGGACGAGCGCGGGGCCGAGCGCGCGCGGGAGCGACGGCGGTGAAGGGGAGCTTCGGCGGGCCGGCGCGACCACGGCGCGCGCCGAAGGAACGGATGGTTTAAAGAGGCGGCAGAATTCGAAACCCCCGGGGGATCACCGGTGCCGGACCGTTCCGCGCCCGTGCGCGTCAACGACGAGACGTTCGAGCTCGAGGTCATCCGCTCGCCGCTGCCGGTCGTCGTCGACTTCTACGCCGACTGGAGCGCCCCGTGCCGCGCGGGCGAGCCGGTGTTCCGGAACCTGTCGGAGCGCCTCGCGGGCCGCATCAAGTTCGCGACCGTGAACGTCGACGAGGCGTCGCTCGTGACGCAGTCCTACGGGATCCACTCGATCCCGACGTACGTCTTCCTCCGCCAGGGCCACGAGACCGGCCGCGAGGTCGGGCCGGTCGACCCGGTCCAGTTCCGCGCGAGCCTGCGGCGCCACTTCGCGTCGCTCGACCTCCGGGCTAGTGGCGGAAGACCCGCCACCCGGTGAAGTACATCGCGATCCCGAAGCGCTCCGCGGCGGCGATCACCTCGGGATCGCGCAGACTGCCGCCCGGCTGGATCACGGCCGCGATCCCGGCCCGGCCGGCGACCTCGAGGCCGTCCGCGAACGGAAAGAACGCGTCGGACGCGAGGACCGCGCCCCGCGCGCGCTCCCCGGCGACCTCGCACGCGAGCTCGACCGCCTTCACCCGCGTCGGCTGGCCGCACCCGATCCCGACCGTGCGCGCGCCCTGCGCGAGGACGATCGCGTTCGACTTCGCGTGCCGCACGACCCGCCAGGCGAAGTCGAGCGCGCACCCGGCCTCGGGCGAGGCGGTGCGCGTCGTGACGCAGCGGAACTCGGACGGCGCGAGCTCCCGGCGGTCCCGCTCCTGGAGGAGGAGGCGGCCGAGCGCGCTCTTCGCCTCCCAGCCCGGGGTCGTGAGCGGCGGAGGGTCCGAGCGGACGAGCTTGATCTTCGGACGGTGCCCGAGGCTCTCGAGCGCCGCCGCGTCGAACTCCGGGGCGACCAGCAGGTCGACGAACACCCCCTTCAGCGCCGCGGGGTCGTCGGGACCCAGCGGACGGTTCACCGCGACCGCGCAGCCGTAGCGCGCGACCGGGTCCGTCGCGATCGCCCGGTCGATCGCCTCCCGGAGGGTCGCGCCCGAGGCGACCCCGCACGGGGTCGCGTGCTTCACGACCGCGGCGGTCGGGCCGGGGAACTCCGCGACGATCGCGAGCGCCGTGTCGACGTCGAGCAGGTTCGTGAACGAGAGGGAGTCGCCCTTGAGGACCGAGAACGGCCGGGCGCCCGCGCCCGGGGTCGGCGGGCCGACCCAGCGGTAGACGGCCGCGCGCTGGTGCGGGTTCTCGCCGTAGCGGAGCTTCAGCGGCTCGCGCCGGAAGCGGACCTCGTCGGGCAGGGGGTCCGCGTCCGGCGGGCCGAGCGCGTCGGCGATCGCCGCGTCGTACGCGGTGGTGCGCCGGAACGCCTTCGCCGCGAGCCGGGCGCGCGTCGCGGCGCTCACCGACCCCGCGTGCTCGCCGAGCTCGGCGAGGAGCGGCGCGTAGTCGGCGGGATCGGTCACGATCGTGACCCACGCGTGGTTCTTCGCGCCGGCCCGCGCGAGCGTGACGCCGCCGATGTCGATGAACTCCTCCCGGTCGTCCGCGTCCGGATGCTCGGCGAGGTGGCGCTCGAACGGATAGAAGTTCACGACCACGAGGTCGAACGGCCGGAGCGTGCGCTCCCGCATCTCGCGGAGCCCCGCCTCCGTCCGCGGGGCAAGGACGCCGCCGAGCAGCGCGGGGTGGAGGGTCTTGATGCGGCCGCCGAACCACGCGGAGACGCCGGTGAGGTCCTCGGCCGCGCCGACCGTCAGACCCGCCGCGCCGATCGCCGCGCGCGTGCCCCCGGTCGCCCAGAGCTCGACGCGGAGGTTGACGAGGCCGCGGGCGAGCTCGACGAGTCCGGTCTTGTCGTCGACCGAGAGGAGCGCCCGCTCGACCCGGACCGCGTCGCCGTCCCCGGACGCCACGCTCCTTACCCCCAACAGGGAGGAAGGGCGAAAGATAAGCCTCGCGGCCGGACGCGCGCGCCGTCCCATTTCACCGGCGGAACGCGCGCCGCGCTGCCAAAGGACTAAATACCGCGCGCGAGGGTATTTTGTACTCTCCTACTGAGGGCTCGTGATCGGCCGTTGCCGCCCGGTGCGCAAATGGAGGCTGCGCGGCCGCCGCGGCCAGGTCTCCGCGGTCGCGACGATCCTCGGCCTCCTCCTGGTCGTGACGTTCATCGCGAACTACCTGACGGCCACGCTCCCGGGGCAGATGAGCGTCAACGACCTCAACCACGTTGTCCAGGTCCAGGACCAGGTCGGGCGGCTCTCCGCGCTCCTCCAGGCCGCCTCGGCGGACGACGCGGTGGGAGCGCAGCTGACCCAGCCGCTGACCCTCGGTTCCGCGGGCCAGCCCCCGTTCGCGCTCGCCGATCCGGGCTCGGTCGGGCCGACGACCAATGGCTCGTCGTACAACGTCACCCTGCCGATCGGGGGATCGTGGTTCTACTCGTTCCCGACGATCGGGACCCCCTTGGGTTACACAGGGTTCCCGAGCAGCTCCTGCACGCCCTCCGCGGGTACCCAGCTCGTCTGCAAGGGCTCAAGCACGGCGTTCTGGAACGTGTCTGAGACGAGCCTGACCAATCTCGTTTTCACCGGAGCGAGCGGAACGTACAACGTGGAGATCAAGGACAGCGGAACGAGCACGGCCCACCTCGCCACGATCACGACGACAATGAACAACGTGGGGACGTTGAACCTCCTTGTCATCGGCAACAACACGACGATCCCCCTCGGCATCACCGGCGCGGCCACGATCAACATCGAGATCGTGGGGAACTACGACACCCTGACGATCACGAACTCGGCAGTAGCTTCGACCGTGGATCTGCTCGAGGTGGGCCTCCAGGATACCACGACCCTCTCCGACGCCCAGGACCTCACGTTCCTTGCCAATATCGACGGGACGACCGACTCGGTGACGGTCACGACGAACACCGCCGACCTCAGTGCGTCGACCGTGGTCAGCGTCTACTTCATGGGAGACTCGCCCGCCACGACCGCGTGCCCGAACGACAACAGCGCCGCGAGTGACTCGGTCAGTGGCGGGTCTACCTACACCACGACGACCCCGACCCACGGCCACCCGACCACCTCGTGGTGGGGCGACTACAACGTTACTTACAACGTGACGTCGACTCCCGCGACCCCGACCACGACACCGCCAGCGTGGTGGACGGCGTACAATCCCTCCGAGTTCAACGCGATCATCCCCGCGGCCGAGAACTGCCCGCTGTTCGCCCAGGCGGCGGTCCCGCTGTACCTCACCGCGCTGGGCGGGGGCGTGGCGGTCCACCTCGCGAGCACCTACATCCCGTCCTCGGACGTCGCGCTCGACCAGGGCGCGGTCGTCTACGCCCAGCAGGGCGGGATCCCGATCCTCCTCGACCCGCCGGGGATCACCACGACGATGTCGAACGGCGCGCTCGTCTCCCTCTCGATCTGGCTCCCGATCTTCGTCGGGACGATCTCGGTCGATTCCGGCCTCTCGACCGCCGAGTTCCAGGCCCGGCTGGTCGCGGTCAACACGGTCACCTTCACGAGCGGGAGCCTGACCGACATCGCGGCCGGCAACGACATCAACTTCACGGTCGTGTCTCCGTTCGCCGCGGCGTGGGTGGGCTACTACAACGCGACCTACCCCTACGACACGTTCGGCTTCGGGTGCTCGGGTCCGGCGGCCGCCTGTGACGGTCCCTACACTACGGGAGGTCCGCTCGGCACGGCGTGGCTCGACATCCCGACCGGCGGGCAGCTCGCGACGGTCGTCGTGCAGACCGCGACGTTCGCGGTCTCGCTCGTGTAGGCGGTCCCCGCGCGCGCCCTACGGCGTCCGGGAGCGGATCCACACCTTCGCTCCGCGGAGCGTGCCCCAGGTGCGGTGGGTCGCGATCCGGCCCCGTCCGTCGTCGAGCACCCCGGTCCATGCGCGCCGGGCGGCGATCGCACGGAATTGGTCGACCTCCGCGATCGCGCGGTAGCCCTCGGAACGCACGAGGCGGAAGCGGCCCGCGACCCGGGACCGGTCGAGGCACCGCCGGAGGGTCGCTTCCCACCAGCGCGGCGAGGGCGGGGGAAGGTGTTCGCCCGCCACCTCGACGCCGAGGTAGCGGGGCCGCAGGGGCGCCGGTCTACCGGACGAGGTCGATGACTTCCTCGGACTCACCGGCCGCGTAGCCCCCCTTCTGGCCGAGGAGGCTCTGGGCGCGGACCCCGGTGATGATCAGGAGCACCTTGATCGTGTTCTCCATGTCGGGGGAGTTCTCGACCGAGCAGCCCCAGATGATCCGGGCCCGCTTCGAGATCTTGCCGCCGACGAGCGCCGCCGCCTTCTCCGCCTCGCTGACGGTCATCGTCGGGCCACCGATGACGCGCACGAGCGCGCCGGTGGCGTCCTTCAGCTCGACCGATCCGAGGAGGGGCGACGTCAGCGCCTCGGTCACGGCCTCGGTCACGCGGTCGGTGGTGTTCTCGCTCTCCCCGAGGCCGATGAGCGCGACCCCGCCGTCCTTCATGACGGTCAGGATGTCGGCGTAGTCGAGGTTGACGAGGCCGGGCTTCGTGACGATCTCGGTGATCCCCTTGATGCCGGTCATCAGGACCGCGTCGGCGAGCTTGAACGCGGAGTCGAGCGGCATGCGCGGCACGAGCTCGAGGAGCTTGTCGTTCTGGATGACGATCGTCGTGTCGCAGACGCGGCGCAGGCGCTCGAGGCCGTCCCGGGCCTGCTCCATCCGCGCGGCCCCCTCGCCGGCGAACGGGAGCGTGACGACGCCCATCGTGAGCGCCCCGGCCTCCTTCGCGAGCCGGGCGACCAGGTGCGCGGAACCGGTCCCGGTGCCGCCGCCCATCCCCGCCGTGATGAAGACGATGTGGGCTCCGTTGACGAACGCGCGGATCTCCTCCTCGTTCTCGCGGGCCGCCTCCTCGCCGATCTCGGGGCGGGCGCCGGCGCCGAGGCCCTTGGTCGCGCGCCGCCCGATCAGGATCTTGCGGGGCGCGTGGATCGTGAGCAGGTGCTTCGCATCGGTGTTGATGGCGCACATCTCGGCGCCCTGGATGCCCTCGTCGACGCAGCGGTTGATCGTGTTGGTCCCGCCGCCCCCGCATCCCACGATCCGGATGTTGACCTTCAGCGTCTCCGCCAGCTTCGCCAGTTCGGCGTCGTCGGCGCTCGCGTAGGCGGGCGCGGCCGGCTTCTTCTCCTCGACCAGGTTCTGGTTCTCCTGGTGCTTCGCGATCGCTTCCTGGATGATGGATTTCATCGGTAGTTCTCCCACTGCGTTTGTCAGACGAGCGTCATACGCTCTGAAGGAGGAGTTCGAAAGTTGCTACTTAAACATTTGCGTAGAACGGAACCGCGATGGGATCGGGCCGCGCGGGGAACGCCCGCTCGAAGGGTCACTGTAGCGGGAATGGCCTTCCGGAGCTCGGAATGGTTCGTGGCGCACCGGCACGCCTCGGGGGAGGGTGTGGCCCGGGCCCGCGCGCATTCCTCGGGATCCCTGAACCTAGAGAGCCGGCGGCCAAGACTCGTACGTGGGCTGTGCGCACTCTGCGTACCTGTCCCAGTGGCGGCCCAAGCTGCAAACACCCCTTTCCTGATGCCGACAGTAAGGCCCCCTCGGAGGGGGGGCAGCGGCCGTCGACCGCCGTCGAAGGCTTCTCCGCAGAGACGGGCTGGGCGGGAACCCCGAAGCGGAGGCAGGAGATCGTCATCCCGGGGAACGCGGGCCAACTACTGGGGGATCGAGCGGACGCGGCGCACAGCTCCCACAAGGGCTCCTTCAACGCGGAAGTATCGAAGGATCATACTTTGGTCAGCTTGCGTTGAACGTCGGGAGTTTGACTCGCCATAGTAAACCACGTGACCGCCGCCACCCTCCGACCCGGAAGGGCTGGAACCTACGCGACGCTGCCGCAATGGGGAGGATCCTCCCGCCGAAACGGCCCCCGCCGGATCCGTCGGTTCTGCTTTCACCGGAGGGGTTGGGCCGTCCGCACCCGCGTCTCCTCTGGCGTGACGGCATCGTCGGGCGACCGCGCGCTCGATTTGGAATCGTCGAGCCCTTGCACTCCTTCGGAGGTTCTCGCCTCGTCGTCCGAACCTCCTCCCGCAAATCCTACTACCCGTCGCGGGTTACGCCGCCGTTTTTGTGGGTGAGGGAGTCACGTCCTCCGGGGAAGCTGCCACCGAAAGTCGCACGACCCCGGAGCCCCCCGCCCCCCACCCGCCCTCGTGGCAGTTCTGGCGCCGACGCCCGAAGAGCCGTCGGCCGCCCGCTCCCCAATCGTGGGTCTCGGTATCACGGGATCTCGCCCGGTGGGCGGTCATTGCCGTGCCGATCGGGATCGTGGCGGGGCTCGGCGCGGTCGCGTTCTACTACCTCATCACGGTCGTCCTCCAGATCCTGCTCACCGGACTCGCCGGCCTCACCCTGCCCATCGAAGGGACCCTGAACCCCGCCCAGCTGACCTGGTCCGGTTCGCTGCCTCGGCTGCTCTGGATCCCGGTCCTGATGGTCGGAGGAGGCCTCTTCGTCGGGCTCGTCGCTTGGAAGTGGGCGCCCGAGGTCGCGGGACACGGCACCGATGCGACGATCCGATCCTTCCACCGCCAGGCCGGCAAGATCCGGCTGCGGGTGCCGATCCTCAAGACGATCACGAGCGCGGTCACTCTCGGGACCGGGGGCAGCGGTGGTCGGGAGGGACCCGTGTCTCAGATCGGAGGGGGGTTCGGCTCGCTCTGGGCGAGCCTCGTCGGACTGAGCGACCGCGACCGTCGGATCGCCCTCGCGAGCGGCATGGGCGCGGGAATCGGCGCGATCTTCCGGGCTCCGCTCGGCGGAGCGGTCTACGCGGCCGAGATCCTCTATACGGGCGACTTCGAGCCGGAGGTGTTCGTCCCCGGCATCATCTCCTCGGTGGTGGCCTACTCCGTCTATTCGTCGATCCTCGGGTTCCATACGCTCTTCGCGACCTCGGCGGCGCTCGCCAACTACGCGTTCGACCCGGAGCGGCTGCCGCTCTACCTCGCCCTCGGGATCGCGTGCGGGGCCACCGGCATCCTGTTCACGTGGATGTACCGCAAGGGGGACGCGTGGTCCGGCAGCCGACGGTGGGCCCGGCCGTGGGGGCCCGCGGTCGGGGCGGGTCTCGCGTCGGCCGTGTTCCTCGGCGCGTACTTCGCCTTCCCCGAGCAGAGCCACTTCGTTTCGCTCTCCTCGCTCTCGATCGGCTACGGATTCGTACAGGCCGCCATTGCCGGAGACCTCGGCACCTTCACCTACGCCCTGATCGGGCTCCTGATCGCGGCGGTCCTGGTTCGGCTGGTCATGACCACGTTCGTGGTCGGTTCGGGAGGAAGCGCGGGCCTGTTCGGCACGAGCGTGGTCGCGGGGGCCTTCCTCGGCACCGCGATCGGGGGCACGTTCCACAGCCTGTTCCCCGCGTTGGTGCCGACCAGCGTGGTCGCGGTGTTCGCGATCGTCGGGATGATGTCGTTCTTCGGAGGGATCTCGAAGGCGCCGCTCGGCGTCCTCATCATGGTCGTGGAGATGGCGGGGAGCTACACCGTCCTGCCGGCGGCGATGATGGCGATCTTCGTCGCCTACGTCGTGACCGGTCCCTACCACATCTACTCGGAGCAGCTGCCCAGTCGGATTCAGAGCCCCGCGCATCGCGAGGAGTACCAGAACTACTTCCTCGCCACGACCACCGTCGGGGAGATCGCGGGGTACGAATCCGAGCCGGTACCTCCCTCGATGTCCGCCGGCGACGCGATCGACGTGGCCGTGACGCACGGCCGCGCCGTGCTCTCCGTCGAGAGCCCCGGCGCGTGGCACGGGGCGCTCCGCCTATCGGAGCTGCTGAAGGTCCCGCCCGAGAAACGCGGCGAGCTCCACGCCGCCGATCTCGCGGTTCCAGTGGACCTGCTCCTTCCCGCCGATCTGACCGCGAACGAGTCGCTTCGACGCATGGACGAGCAGAACACGGACGTCGCGGCGGTGGTTTCGGTCGAGGGACCGAGCCGGGTCCTCGGGCTGGTGACCCGACGAGGGTTACGTGCCCCGGATTCCGTTCTCGCGCGTCCTCCAGCCACGCAGTGAGCCGGCGCCGGCGATTCCTTAGCCACCCGTCTCAGCGGAACGTCCGGTGGCGCTCGTTTTTGCGGTCGGAGTGTCGCCGGGAAGAGGCCACCAGAGCGAGGGCATATTCGAAGGATCCCGAGACCGAGTCGAGCGGAAGGTGCCTTCCCGCCTGCGCCGCGCGTTCGACGATTGGGTGACGATACTCGACGAGCTCGAGGTGCTCTACCGGTCCTCGAAATACGGACCCTCTTCGTCGACGCCCGAGAGCATGAATGCGATCTCGGACCCGGAGAGAGTAGCCCAGGTCGTTCGAGACGCGGCCCGGGTGTACGGGGAGGTGCGGGACCGCTTTTTCTCTCGGGAACCCCGTCGAGAGTAGTTCCGGGGCCCGCGGCCCGTCCCGAGACGGACCCCGGGTCCACGGAGCGGCTCCTCGAGGGGCTGCCGGAAGTGAGGTGGGCGGACCGCCCTCCGAGAACCCAAACGCGCCCGCGCGGTGGGGACCCTGCACCGGCGTCGCGGCACCTCGCGGGACGCGAGGTTATCTCGCACGACCGATTGCGCGGTCCGTGGATTCCTACTTCCGCGCGATCGAGGCGGAGGTCGACCGGGCGTACGACGTCGCCCAGCGCGCGCGGGCCGAGGGGCTCGACCCCCAGACGGTGCCCGAGATCCCCCGCGCCCAGGACATGGCGTCGCGGGTGGAGAAGCTGCTCGCGCATCTCGGGATCGACGGGATCTCGGTCGAGATCCGGGAGCTCGCGGCCCGGATGCCGCGGGAGGAGGTGGCGGTCGCGATCGCGCGCCGCCTCGCGCGCGACACGGCGGGTGGGCGTTCCGCGGCGGAGCGGGTCGACGCGGCGCTGCGGGTGGGGCTCGCGATCCTGACCGAGGGGATCCTCGTCGCACCGCTCGAGGGTCTCGCGGAGGTCCGGATGCGACCGGGCGAGGACGGCGCGCCGTACGTCGAGCTGAACTACGCGGGACCGATCCGGGCGGCCGGCGGAACGGCGCAGGCGCTCAGCGTGCTCCTCGCGGACATCGTGCGCCGCGACCTCGGCTTCGCCCCGTTCCGCGCCACGCCGGCGGAGATCGGCCGCTTCCAGGAGGAGATCCCGCTGTACAAGCACTTCCAGCACCTCCAGTACGCTCCGAGCGCGGAGGAGATCGCGCTGATCGTGCGCCATTTGCCGGTCGCGATCTCGGGCGAGGCGACCGAGGGCGACGTCGAGGTCAGCGCGTTCCGCAACCTCCCCCGCGTGCCGACCAACGGTCTGCGGGGCGGGGCGTGCCTCGTCCTGGCCGAGGGGCTCTGCCAGAAGGCCGCGAAGCTCCGGAAGATCGTCGACAAGCTCGGGCTCGAGGGCTGGGGGTTCCTCGACGAGCTCGGCCATCGCGCGCCGGACGAGGAGGAGACGCACGCACCGAAGTACCTCCAGGACGCGGTCGGGGGCCGCCCGGTCCTCGCGCACCCGAACCGCCCCGGGGGGTTCCGGCTGGTCTACGGGCGGGCCCGGACCACCGGGCTCGCCGGCTGCGCGGTGAACCCGGCGACGATGGTGGTCCTGAAGGAGTTCGTCGCGATCGGCACGCAGGTCAAGCTCGAGTACCCCGGCAAAGCGACCGCGATGAGCATCTGCGACACGATCGACGGCCCGATCGTCGAGCTCGCGGACGGGACCGTGACCGCGATCCACGACGTGGACCGGGCCCGGGCGCTCGGACCGGAGATCCGGCGGATCGTCGACCTCGGCGAATTGCTCGTGTCGTTCGGGGAGTTCCTCGAGAACAACCGCGACCTCGTCCCGGGCGCCTACAGCCTCGACTGGCACGCCGAGGAGCTCCGCGCGGCCGGGGTCGACGAGGCGGAGGGCCTCGACGTCGCGACCTACGAGGAGGCCGCCCGCGTCGCGCTCGAGCACCACGTGCCGCTCCACCCGCGCTGGCTGTTGTTCTGGCACGACCTGACCCCGTCCGAGATCCGCGCGCTCGCCGAGTTCGTCGAGCGCTCGGGCCGCTGGGTCGGCGACGCGCTCGAGCTCCCCGACGACCCGGACTGGCGGGAGCCGTTGGTGCGGCTCGGCTTCCTTTCCGCCCCGGTCGGCCCCGATCGCCGGCGGGGGGAGGGGGATCCGAGCGGCGCGCTCGTCGGGGGCCTCGGCCTCGCGCCGGAGGGCGGGATCCTCGTGCGCCGCACCGCGCTCGACCCGGTCGACGCCGACCCGCTCGACTACGTGAGCCGGCTCTCCGGGGTCACGGTCCGCGCGCGCGCGCCGTCGCGCGTCGGCGCCCGGGTCGGTCGTCCGGAGAAGGCGTACCAGCGGGTGATGCAGCCGAACGTCCACGCGCTGTTCCCGGTCGGCGCGGCCGGCGGCTCGACCCGCTCGGTCCCCGAGGCGGCCCGGCGGACGGTCCGCGACGGCACGCCGGTCGAGCTCGGGGTGCGGCACTGCCCCGCGTGCGGCCGGTCGACCGTCTGGACCCGGTGCGCCTGCGGCCACCACACCGACCCGACCGAGCGCGTGCTGACGGAGCCGCTCCCGATCGCGCGGATCTGGAGCGAGGCCCTCGCGCGCCTGCACCTCGCGAAGTCGCCGATGGTGAAGGGCGTGAAGGGGCTCGCGTCGCCCGGGAAGTGCCCCGAGCCGCTCGAGAAGGGGATCCTGCGCGCCTCCCACGCGATCTCGGTCTACCAGGACGGGACCGCCCGCTTCGACCTCACCGATCTGCCGCTCACGCACTTCCGGCCCCGGGAGATCGGCACCGACCCCGAGCGGCTCCGCGCGCTCGGCTACGCGGTCGACTGGAGCGGCGCCCCGCTGGTCGATCCCGAGCAGCTGGTCGAGCTCTTCCCCCAGGACCTGGTCGTCTCGCGCTCGTGCGGGGAGTACCTCGTGCGCCTCGCGCAGTTCGTCGACGACGAGCTCGTCCGGCTCTACAACCTCGACCCGTTCTACCGGGCGGAGCGGCCGCTCGATTTGGTCGGACAGATCGTGGTCGCGCTCGCGCCCCACACCTCGGGCGGGGTCGCGGGCCGGATCCTCGGGTTCACCCCGGCGGAGGCGTGCTTCGCGCACCCGATCCTGCACTCCGCGAAGCGGCGGAACTGCGACGGCGACGAGGATTCCGTGACGCTGCTCCTCGACGCGCTCGTCAACTTCTCCCGCGCGTACCTGCCCGAGAGCCGGGGCGCGCTGATGGACAAGCCGCTCGTGCTCACGACGCGGCTCGACCCCACCGAGGTCGACAAGGAGGCGCACAACGTCGACGTCGGGAGCCGCTACCCGCTCGCGCTCTACCGGGCCGCCGCCGAGCGCCGTTCGCCGAAGGAGGTCGAACGGTGGATCGACACGGTCGGCCACCGCCTCGGGACCCCGGGCGCGCTCTCGGGCTACGGGTTCACCCACGACACACGGGACGTCGCCGCCGGCCCGGTCCGCTCGGCGTACCGGAGCGGCCGCGGGATGACGGACACGGTCGAGCGGTCGATCGTGCTCGCCGCCCAGATCCGGGCGGTCGACGTCGCGGAGGCGGTGACGCTCGTCCTGAACGGCCACTTCCTGCGGGACGTGATGGGGAACCTGAAGAGCTACGCGACGCAGCAGTTCCGCTGCAAGCAGTGCGGCACGTCGTACCGTCGCCCGCCGCTCGACGGCCGGTGCGTCGCGCCGCGGGCCGGCGGCCGGTGCGACGGCGAGCTCGCCCCGACCGTCTACGAGGCTTCGGTGCGGAAGTACCTCCCGCTCTCCCAGCACCTCGCGGAGATCGACGGGATCACGCCGTACGTGCGCCAGCGGATCCAGCTGCTCGTCGATTCGGTCGCGACCCTGTTCCCGACCGTCGGCCAGCAGACGACGCTCGACAAGTTCCCGTCCGGCGGACCGGCCCCGGCCGCGGCGCCGACCGGCCGCTGAGCCCGCGCCGCGGAACGACCAAATAGCCGGCGACCGTGGACCGGCCGCGGGCTTGTGGGGTAGCCTGGACTATCCTGTCGGCCTTCGAAGCCGACGACCTGGGTTCGAAATCACCGGAATCGGCGACGGAACTCCCAGCAAGCCCGTCCCGGGCCCCGCGCTAGCGGAAGTAGCCCGGCGACTGCGACGGCTCGGCGTGCTTCTCCTCCTCGGCCTTCGCGACCTCGAGGATGTCGATCGCGAGGAGCGCGGGGATCGGCACGAGCCGGATCCGGCCCTTCTCCTCCCCGTTCGTCCCGTCGAGCTCGACCGCCATGATGTTGTCCCCGCCGATCGACACGAGGCCGCGGAACCAGCCGACCGACTCGATCGCGGTGTCGTCCGGCCCGGCGGAGCGCACGCGCACGCGCGATCCCGGGGGGAGCGAGATCGGCGGACGCTTCGCCGCGCTCCCCGGGGCGCTCATCGGCCGCCTCCGCGCTCCCGCGGGGCGGCGCGGGCGGGAGCGGAGGCCGCGGCCTTCGGCGGAGGTTCTCGGGCCAGCTTCTCGAGCAGCGTCTGCAAGTGATTCACCGTCTCGCGGTACCGTCGGAGGGCGTTCTGGGCGTTCGCCTCGGTGAAGTCCCAGGCGCGCGCGAGGTTGCCGTACCGCAGCCGGTACCCCTTGCGCCCCTTGCCGTCGGCGACCCCTCCGACCTCCTCCAGGAGGTCGAGGGACTTGAGTTTGTTGACATGCCGGTAGACCGTCGGCTTCGACGTCTTCAGCACGGCGGCGAGCTCCTCGACGTACCAGGCGCGGGTCGGATCCCGCAGGAGGCACTCCCGCACGAGACGGTAGGCGAGGCTCTGGGCGATCGGGCCCTCCGAGCCGCGGCCGTCCTCCCCCTCGGGCAGGTAGCCGACGAGCCGCAGGAACTCCCGCAGCACTTCGTCCATGTCGTCGATCGGGGTGAGCGGAGTGCTGTAGCGCAACGAAAGTTCGAACGGCATGCCGATGCGCTGCCAAAACCCCACCATGAGATAAAACGGGAGGTCGGCGAAGCCCCGCGCGAGCGCGAAATGCTATGCGCGCACGGCGCGCTGGGCGCGGGCCGTGAGCCCGTTCGAGCTCCTGACCCCGGAGACCGTCGACGAGGCGATCGCGGAGCTCCGCTCGGCGGACGACCCCCGGCCGGCGGTGCTCGCCGGGGGCACCGACCTCCTGCTCGACATCGAGGACGGCCGGACGGCGCCCGCCCGCGTCGTCTCGTTGCGGCGGCTCCCGTGGCGAACGCTCGACTGGGTCGGTGGCGCGCTCTCGGTCGGCAGCACGCTGTCGCTCCGCTCGCTGGAGGCCGACCCCGCGGTCCGGGAACGACTCCCCGGACTGTGGGAGGCGATCCACGCCGTCGGGTCGGTCGCGCTGCGCCACCGGGCGACCCTCGGCGGGAACCTGGGACGGGCCGCGCCGGCGTCGGACCTCGTCCCGATGCTCCTCGCGCTCGACGCGGAGGTCGAGCTCGTCGGGCCGGGCGGGGTCCGGCGGACGCCGGTCGACGCGTTCGTGCGCGCGTCCCGGCGCACGGCCCTCGGACCGGCCGAGCTGATCCGGGGGATCCGGATCCCCGAGGCCCGCCCGTCGGCCTACCGGTGGCAGCGCGTGCGGCCGGCGAACGACATCTCGCAGATCGCGGTCGCGGCCGCGTTCTCCCCGTCCCGCCGGTCGTGGTCGGTCGCCGTCGGCGGGATGCCGCCGCGACCGATCCTCCTGCCCGAGGTCGCCCGCGATCTCGGCCCGGGCGCGCCGAACGAGCCGGCGCGGCGATCGGCGTGCGCGCGCGCGAGCCGCGAGGTCGCGATCGCCGCCGACCAGCGGGCGTCCGAGGAGTACCGGCGACGGCTCATCGGCACCCTGCTCGACCGGGCGATCCGCGCCGTCACGATCGCGGGGGAGGGCCGTCCGTGACCCCGTCGCCGACGGGTCTGCGGGTCAACGGCCGGGACGCGGCGCTCGACGGGATGCCGGACGACGAGCGCCTTCTCGATACGCTGCGCTGGCGCCTCGGCCTGAAGGGCACGAAGGAGGGATGCCGCACCGGCGACTGCGGGGCCTGCACCGTGCTCGTGGACGGGGCGAGCACGCTCTCCTGCCTCACCCTCACCCGCGAGGTCGAGGGCGGCGAGATCACGACGATCGACGGGGACTCCGAGGACCCGGAGCTCCGCCGGGTCCGGGCGGCGTTCGCGGACGCGGGGGCACTGCAGTGCGGCTACTGCACGCCGGGCTTCGTGCTCGCGCTCGCCGGCCTGTTGAAGGAGCGCGGGCGGGCGGCGCCGGTCGAGGAGCTCTTGGACGGGCTGCAGGGCAATCTCTGCCGCTGCACCGGCTACGCGGCGATCGTGCGCGCGGTCGCGCTCGCGCGGGAGGCCCCTACGTGACCGCTGCGGCGCGCCCCGACCTCGCGCTGAAGCTCGCGGGCGGGGCCCGCTACGGCACCGACCTGGACCGCCCCGGGATGCTCTGGGCCGCGCTCGTACCGAGCCCGGTCGCGCACGGCCGGGTCCGGTCGGTCGACCTCGCGCCGGCGCGACGGCGGCCGGGCGTCGTCGCGATCGACGCGGACGACCTCCCCGGCCTCCTCCCCGGCGGCGGGGGCGACGCGGACCGGCCGATCTTCCCGGCGAACGAGATCGCGTACCGGAACCAGCCGCTCGCCGCGGTCGCCGCGCCGACGCTCGCGGAGGCGCGCCGCGCCGCCGCCGCGGTCCGGATCGACGTCGCGCCGCTGCCCGCGCTGATCGATCTCGAGACCGCGTTCCCCGAGTGGCCGGGGTCCGAGGCGGCCCGCTCGCCCCACGTGATCGCCCACGTCCACGCGCGGCACGGGGACCTCGCGGACGCGTTCCGGACGGCCGACCGCGTCGTCGAGGAGACGTACCGGACGTCCGGCGTGCACCAGGTGCCGCTCGAGCCCCACGCGTGCGTCGCGTCGGTCGCGGACGGGCGCTGGCGGGTCGAGACGTCGACCCAGAGCCCGTTCGGGGTCCGGGAGGACGTCGCGTCGCTCCTCGGGATCCCCGAGGCGGACGTCGTGGTCGAGGGCGCGTGGGTCGGCGGCGGGTTCGGCGGCAAGGGCTCGTCGCTCCTCGAGCCGTACGCGCTCCTGCTCTCCCGCGCCGCCGAGCGCCCGGTGCGCCTCGCGCTCGACTACCGCCAGGAGTTCGAGCTCGGCCGGACGACCCTGCCCTCGGTCATCCGGCTCACGACGGCGGTCCGCGACGGTCGGATCGTCGCGCGCCGGGTCCGCCTCCTCCTCGACGTCGGGTCGTCGCTGCCCGGCCGGGACTTCGCGACCGGCTACTCGATCGGCTTCCTGCTCGGGCCGTACCGCGCGCCGGCGTTCGAGGTCGAGGGGTACGGGGTGCGCACGAACAAGCCCCCGTTCGGGCCCCACCGCGCGCCGTTCGCTCCCCAGTGCGCGTTCGCCGTGGAGTCGCACCTCGACGAGGTCGCGCGGGCGGTCGGCCGCGATCCCGTCGCGTTCCGGGCGGAGCACCTCTGGCACGACGGCGACACGACCCCGTTCGGCCAGCGGGTCGGCCCGTTCGGCGCGGCGGCGGCGCTCGAGCAGGCGCGGGCGACGGCCGAGCGCTGGCGCGCGGCGGCGCCCCCGGGGCACGGGGTCGGGATCGGGATCGGGTTCTGGTCGACCAACACCGGCGCGGGGGGCGAGGTCCGCCTCGTGCTCTCGCCGACCGGGCTCACGATCGTGCAGGGGGAGCGCGAGATCGGCAGCGGCAGCGTGCTCCGCGGCCTGGCCGCCGTCGCCGAGCGCGCGCTCGGGCTCCCACCGGACCGCGTTCGGGTCGAGTACCTCGGCACCGCCGACGCGCCGTTCGACTCCGGGGTGTTCGGGAGCCGGACGGTCGGCGCGATGGGGCGCGCGATCGTCGAGGCCAGCGCCGCACTGCGCGCGACGCTCGCCGAGCGCCTCGGGAGCGCGGGGCCGATCCGGCTGGACCTCGCGGACGGCGAGCTCGTCGCGGTCGGGCCCGACACGCGGCGGCCGGTGCGCGAGCTCCTCGCGCCGGCGGAGCGGTCGGCCGGGATCGTCGCGACCGGTCGCCACTTTGCGAAGCCGAACGCGATCGACGAGGGGAGGGTCGTCACCGGCGAGTTCTACGCGTTCACCGACTTCACCGGGTCGGTCCACGTGGCGGAGGTCGCGGTCGACCGGGAGACCGGTGCGGTCCGCGTCGAGCGCTACGCGGCGTTCCAGGACGTCGGCACGGTCGTGGACCGGGCGACCGCGCAGGCCCAGGTCGAGGGCGGGATCGCGATGGGGCTCGGGATCGCGCTCACCGAGGAGGCCGTCTGGTCCGAGGAGGGTCGGCTCCTGAACCCCCACCTGCTCGACTACCGGATCCCGACGCTCGGCGAGGTCCCGGTGCCGGACGTGACGTTCGTCGAGGGGTTCGCGGGCGCGGGACCGTTCGGCGCGAAGGGGCTCGGCGAGCCGCCGATCGTCCCGGTCCCGGCGGCGGTCGCGGCCGCGGTGCGCGACGCCTCGGGGGCGCACGTCACGGAGCTGCCGCTGTCGGCGGAGCGCGTGGCCCGAGCGCTTAAGCTCCTGTGACCGTCCCCCCTCCGATGGCGATCGCGTCGGACGAGATCGCTCGGATCGTCGAGCGCTACCCGCCGGTCCCCGCGGTCGGGACGATCGGGTCGCACTCCGCGATCGACGTCGCCGACGGCGCGGTGGCGGAGGGCCTCGCGAGCGTCGTGATCGCCCAGACCGGGCGGGACGCGACGTACGCCCGGTACTTCCGCACGCTCTGGGACGCGCACGGCGCCCGCCGCCGCGGGTGCGTGGACGAGGTGTGGGAGTACCCGAAGTTCGCCGACATCGCCGCGCCCGAGGCCCAGGAGCGCCTGCGGCAGCGCGGGGTCCTGTTCGTGCCGAACCGCGCGTTCAGCTCGTACGTGCCGCTCCCGGCGATCGAGTCGGACTTCCGCGTCCCGATCGTGGGGTCGCGCGCGATGCTCCGGATCGAGGAGCGATCGGAGAGGGAGAACTACTACCGTCTCCTCGAGACGGCCGGGATCCCGTCGCCGCGTCCGTTCCCGGGCCCGGAGGCGATCGACCGCCTCGCGATCGTCAAGCTCCCGCACGCGCGCCGGCGCCTCGAGCGGGGGTTCTTCACGGCGGCCTCGCCGGAGGAGTACCGTGCGAAGAGCCGCGCGCTCCTCGCGCGGGGCACGATCGCGGCGGACGACCTCGCGGCCGCGCGGATCGAGGAGTACGTGCTCGGTCCGGTGTTCAACTTCAACTTCTTCTTCTCGCCGCTCGGGCCGCGCGCGGAGGGCCTCGAGCTGCTCGGGGTCGACGAGCGGCGGGAGAGCAACCTGGACGGCATGGTCCGCCTCCCCGCGGCCCAGCAGCTCGAGCTCTCGGAGTCCGACCGGATCCCCGAGTACACCGTGGTCGGCCACGGGACGCTCACCGTGCGCGAGTCGATCCTGGAGGAGGTGTTCCGCATCGGCGAGCAGTTCGTCGACGCCGCGCGAGCGCGCTACCCGCCGGGGATCCTCGGCCCGTTCTGCCTGCAGACCTGCCTTGACCACGACGGCCACCCGACCGTCTTCGACGTCGCGGCGCGGATCGGCGGCGGGACGAACATCCACCTCGCGCTCGGCCACCCGTACGGGAACGCGCTCTACCGGGGCCCGATGAGCACGGGGCGGCGGATCGCGCTCGAGATCCGCCGCGCGGCCGCGGAGGGACGCCTCCGGGAGATCGTCTCGTGAGCGCGCCGGTCGCCGCCGCCCCCCCGCGGGCCGTGCCCCTCCGCCGCACCCCCCTCGCCGAGTTCCACCGGCGCCACGGGGGCCACCTCGTGCCGTTCAACGGATGGGAGCTGCCGCTCTACTACTCGAGCATCCTCGCCGAGCACCGCGCGGTGCGCGACGGGGTCGGCCTCTTCGACGTCTCGCACATGGGCCTCCTCACGGTCGCGGGCGCCCGCGCCGCCGGCCTGCTCGGGCGGAGGACGACTGCGAACATCGACGCGGAGCCGCCGGGCCAGGTCCGCTACACGTTCCTCCTCGAGGCGACCGGCGCGATCGTCGACGACCTGCTCGTGACCCGTCTCGACTCGGGCGCGGAGCTCGCGCGCGCGTTCCTCGTCGTCCCGAACGCGGGGCGGGCCGACGAGATCGAGGAGATCCTCCGCCAGCACCGCACGCCGGACACGACGATCACGCGCTGGAACCCGCGGCTCGCGCTGCTCGCGGTCCAGGGACCGCGCTCGCGCGCGCTGCTCGAGGGGGTCTTCGGGTGGGACCTCGCGGAGCTCGCGTTCTACCACGCGCGCCGGTTCCCGCTCGGCGGCGGGGCGGCGGAGCGCTCGGGCCACCTCGGGATCGCGATCCCCGCCGACCTCGAGGCGGGGGCGCTCGTGAGCCGCACGGGCTACACCGGCGAGCTCGGCTACGAGCTCCTCGTCCGCGCCGAGGCCGCCGACGCGATCGCCGAGCGGCTCGTCGGGGCCGGCGCGGTGCCGGCCGGGCTCGGCGCGCGCGACACGCTGCGGCTCGAGAAGGGGTTCCTCCTCTCCGGCCAGGAGTTCCACCGGGACCGCACGCCGATCGAGGCCGGCCAGGCGCGGTTCGTCGCGTTCGACCATGCGTTCGTCGGTCGGCCGCCGCTCGAGCCGCAGGTGGCCGAGGGACCGGCGGTCCGCCTCGTCGGGCTCGAGCTCTCGACCGACGGCGCGATCCCCCGGCACGGCACGCCGGTCCGGATCGACGGGCAACCGGTCACCGAGGTGACGAGCGGAGGTCTCTCGCCGACCCTCGGCCACGGGATCGCGCTCGCGTACCTGCCGCGCGCGCGGTCCGCGCCCGGGACCGCCGTGACGCTCGAGATCCGGGGCGCGGAAGTTCCCGCGCGGATCGTCGCGCTCCCGTTCGTCCCGTCTCCGCAAAGGCGGACGTAAATAGTCGGTCCGACCCATAGTCCCCGACCACATGGCGGCCGAAGCCGGGGACGGCCGACCGTTCGTCGGGCGCGTGGAGGCCGTCGAGGCGCTCCACCGGCGGTTCGAGGACGCGCGGGCGGGGCACGGGGGGGTCACGTTCCTGGTCGGCGAGACCGGCGTCGGCAAGTCGATCCTCGTCGACGGCCTCGTCTCGGACATCCGTTCCCGCGGGGTCCGGGTGCTCGAGGGACGGGCGCCGCCGCTCGACGCCCCGCCGCCGTTCGCGCTGATCCGCTCCGCGCTCGAGAGCGGCCGCTCGCTCGGCGACGAGAACGGCCCGATCGTCCCCGGGGCCCCGGGGCCCGAGGGGTTCCTGATCGGCTTCGCGCCGCGGATCACCGACGCGGGCGCCGCGTCCCCGGTCCAGATCGAGGAGCGCCTCCTCGAGGCGCTCGGCGAAGCGGA
>JASHQY010000150.1 GCA_030038885.1 Thermoplasmata archaeon
CGTGACGCCCGTCGTGGTCTCCTCGGTCGAGCCGCGGATCTTCCCCCGGTCCGTGCGCGTCGAGTGAACGAGCGCGACGAGGTCCGAACCGTCATCGATGATGACGTCCGGGTCGGCGTCGAGCATCGCCTTGACGCCCGCGCGGTACTGGGCGATCGACTCGCCCTTCTCCGCCCAGGTCTCGATGCCGGCCTCTCGGAGCGCGGCCACCGCATCATCGTCCGTGGAGAGCGGGTTGCCCGCCGCCAGGCGGAGGTCCGCTCCGCCCGCTCCGAGCGCGAGCGCGAGCGCCGCGGTCTTCGCCTCGACGTGGAGCACGGCGGAGACCGTCAGGCCCTTGAATGGCTGCTCGGTCTCGAACCGCCGCCGGATCCCCTCGAGGACCGGCATGTGGGCGCGCGCCCAATCGACCTTCTGCCGGCCTCGCGTGGGGTCCCCGGGCATCGCGAACGGCCGTCCGAGGACGGCCGACCCTTATTAGCTCGCGGCCGCGGGGAGCCCCGACAAGCACCTACTGGGTCACCGCTCCGCAGAACGGACAGACGAGGTACTCGGGCGGGATCTCCTTGCCGCAGTTGGGGCAGGGCTTGAGCCCGGCAGCGCCGGCCGCCGGGGCGGCGGCCGCCGGCGGCGCGGCCATGCCGGCCTGCGATCCCGCGGGCGCCGGGGCGGCGCCGCGCGGGGCGGGCGGCGGGGTCGCCGACGCGACGCTCTCGGAGCCGACCGGTGGCGCGCTCATCCCGGCGCGTGGCGTGCCCTTGTTCTGCTGCGCGCTCCACTGGCTGAACGGAACGTACGTCGGCTGGCGCTTCCACCAGTCCCAGAACGCGCTCTCGGTGTAGTTGTCGCCGAGCTCGCGCTTGCCCTCGGTCCGGAACTTCTCGGTGAAGTCCGCGTAGGCCTGCCGCTCGGGATCCGACGCGCCCTCGCCCGGGGCGCCGAGCAGCTGGGCGCTGCACTCGGGGCAGAACTGGGATTTCGCGGGGATCGTGGCCGAACACCGACTGCACCGGACCATGTCCGATTCGAACTCGGCGCCGCACTTCGGACAGACCGTCGCGTCCTCGGGGATCAGCTCGCCGCACTCCCCGCACTCGACGAGCTTGCCCGCCGCCTGCCGCCGGAAGACCAGGAGGACCACGAGGATCGCGACGACCACCGCGACCGCGATCGCGATCCAGATCCAGAGCGGAAGGCCGAGGAACTTCTGGAACAGGAAGCCGACGGGGGAGGTCGTCGACGGGATGCTGAAGATCCCGAGGTCGTGGGACGCACTGACGCCCTTGTACGACGCGATGGCCTCGATGTCGTAGCTCGTGCCGGCGCTCAGCGGGAGCGGTTGCTCCCAGTCGAAGGAGAACGAGCCGTTGTCGACCTGGGCTCCCGCGATCGTGATCTGGCTGCCGCCGCCGACCGGGGACGCGTACAGCGTGATGCTGGCCTCGCCCGGTCCGTTCAGGAAGATCGTGCCGCTCGAGGAGTACTGGTCGTTCGGGTTGAGCGGGCTCGTCGGTCCCACGAGCGTGAGGATCTCGACGACCGGGGGCGCGACCGGCACCTGGACGTTCGCCCGGTCCGGCTGGCCGTAGCCGATCGAACCGAGGGCGACGCCGGTGGGATAGGGGCTGACCGAGTAGGAGATCCACGTCGTGTTGTTCACGTACGGCGTGCGGAACCCGACGTGGTAGCCGCCGAGGAAGGTCCCCGACGGGAGGTCGGTCGCGTTGATCACGGTCGACGCGAGCATGAGGTACGCCTGGCCGCCGACGTTCGACGACCCGTAGCGCGAGATCCCGTGGGTTCCGTCCCAGAACTGGAGGTACTGCCACATCGCGGGGCTCGTGCTCGCGAGGTCGTTGAGCGCGGTCACGGTCGCGTTGTTCGCCTGGTTCGTGTCGTAGGCGTAGAACGCCGCGACCGACGCCCCGCTGACGTTCACGTGGTTGTCGATCGAGGTGATGTTGAAGTTCGCCCACCGGTAGAGGTAGGCGGAGCTGGTCGCGTCCGTCAGCACGGCGGACGTCGAGAAGACGCCCGGCACGGTCGAGGGGACCGTGAGGTTCGCGAGGTAGGCCGTCGCGCCATCCCCGAGCAGGAGCTTGTTCGACTGCCACGGGAACGGCGAGACCTGAGAGAGCGGGCTCGCGGGGAGGTCCGCGAACGTGAGGTCGATCGCCGAGTTCGCGGTCGTCACGGTCGTTCCGCTGCCGGTGGCCACGACGTTGTACTGGAGCGGCGGGGTGAGTTCGAGTCCGGTCGTGCTCAGCGTGACCGAGGGTCCCGTCACGGCGGTGAAATTGAGCGCGATCCCCGAGGGCGTTCCGAAGTCCCCCGTGTTGTTGAGGTACGAAAGCATTCCGCCCGCGTTGATCGCGGCGATCAGCCCGGCCGGGAGCGTCAGGTTCGCGACCCCGTCGGTCGTGTCGTTCGCGAGGGCGAGGGTCCCGACGGGGTAGCCGATCCCCTCGTACCAGATCTCGACGTCCACCGAGGAGGCCACCCCTCCGGTGTTGTTGTAGAATGCGAAGACCTGTCCGCCGGAGACGCCGGTGGCGTAGTAGAGCCAGTCCTGGGTCAGGCTGATCGAGTCGGTCGGGGTCGCGAGGTCGGTGACGTTCTCGCCGGCCCCGCCGAGGACGACGTCGGTCGCGTTCAGCGGCAGCGGCCCGGGCATCCCGTTCGAGGTCGTGTCGTCCGCGTACGTCTCGTTGACCGTCGTCGCGAACAGGTTGAGCTGGGCCCCGCCGCTGACGAGGATGCTCGGCGCGTACTCGGTGTCCGCCGAGATCAGGGCGGGCTCGTTGGCCCCCACGACCGCCGGGTTCCCCGTGATCACGGAGTCGTTGAAGGTCGCGGTCGCGGAGCTCCCGGCGATCGTCAGCCACCCGGGGAACGCGAGCGTCGAGTGCCACGCCGTCCACGTGCCGGTCACGGCGACATTCAGCTTCGCGTAGGCGTTCAGCACGTTCATGTCGGTCGTGATGGTCGAGTTGAGGACCTCCACGGTCCCGGCGTCCGAGAACGAGTAGATGTGGGACAGGCGGACGATCGGCGTCCCGGTGTCGGCCACGAACTGGACGAAGATCAGCGAGACGTTCCGCACGATCAGAGTGCCGCCGGACTCGACCGTGATGTTGCCCCCCTGGTAGTACTGGGGGACCCCACCGGTCGGCTGGATCGTGTAGGTCTCGCCCGAAGTGACCACGAGGTCGCCGTGGGTCGGCGGGGTCGCAGCCGGTGCCGCGGCCGTTTGTGAGGTCGCCGCGGACGCGGACGGGTGGGCGGCGAGCACGAAGCTCCCGCCCGCGACCATCAGGATCACGACCAGGATCGCCAGGGTCGATTTGGTCCAATTCCGGGGGGCCCGCACGGCATCCCCGGACTGTGGGGAGCTGCCCAAATGACGGCTCACAACTCAAGAGAGGCCGTATTCTGGTATTTGAATCCTACTTTTCCGTCAGCGCGGACCGAGGTCGAAAACCGGGCCCGGCCGACGCTCCGGACGGGGTTTCCGGGGCCGGGGTCAGGCCGACGGGAGGGTCACGACGATCTTGCCGAACAGGTCCGGAGCGTCGAACCGGCGGAACGCGTCGGCGGCCTCCTCCCACGGGCGCTCGGAGTCGACGACGGGCGTGAGGCGCCCCGCCGCGAGGTGCTCCAGGACCTCGGCGAACTCGCGGGCGTCGGCCATCGTGCTGCCGCGGATCGACGCCTGGCGCCAGAACAGCGTCCGGAGGTCGACCTCGACCGTCGGACCCGCGGTCGCGCCGATCACGACGACCCGCCCCCCGCGCGCGAGCGCGCGCACGGAGCGGGGCACGGTCGGCGCCCCGACCGAGTCGAAGATCACGTCGACGCCGTTCTTCTGGCTCCACTGCCACAGCACCCGGTCGAGCGGATGCTCGCCCTCGTCGAACACGACCGCCTCGTCCGCTCCGAACGCTCGGGCGCGCTCGGCCTTCTCGGCCGACCGGGACGCGACGACGACCCGTCCCCCGAGCAGCTTCGCGACCTGGATCACCGCGGTCGCGACGCCGCCGCCCGCGCCGATGACCGCGACCCGGTCGCCCGGGGCGACCCCGCCCACCGTCTTCATCGCGCGCCACGCGGTCTGGAAGACGAGCGGCGCGGCCGCCGCCTCGACGAACGAGAGCCGCTCCGGGCGCGGGTGGACGTTGCGAGCGGGGAGGACGACGAACCGGGTCATCGAGCCCTGGGTGTGCTCTCCCAGGATCCGGTATCCGCGGCAGAGCGACTCGCGGCCCTGGCGGCACGCCTCGCAGGTCCCGTCCCAGATGCCGGGGTTGAGGAGCACCGGCGCTCCGCGGGCGAGCCCGGCCACGCCCTCGCCGAGCCGGTCGACCTCTCCGGATCCGTCCGAGCCGAGGACGTGCGGGCGCTGGATCGGCACGCCCGGGATGCCCGCGAGCGTGAACCGGTCGAGCCGGTTGAACGCGGCGGCGCGGATCGCCACCCGGACCTCGCCCGGACCGGGTTCGGGCTCCGGGATCTCGACGAACTCGAGCCGCTCGGGGCCGCCGTGCTCCCGGAACCCGAAGCCGCGCATGGGGCCTCAGCTCGGGTCGGCGAACCGCCAGCGGGTCGATCCGCTCGAGTCCTCGACGACGATCCCGAGCGCGCGGAGCTCCTCGCGGATCCGGTCCGCCTCGGCGAAGTCCCCGCGCGAGCGGGCCCGCGCGCGGGCGTCGAGGAGCAGCGGCACGACGCGCGCCCAGGCCCCGGTCCGCGTCGAGCCCTCCCGCTCGAACAGGCCGAGCGTCTCCCGCGCCCACGCGTAGGGCGCATCGAGCTGGGCGAGCCCGGCGCCGTCCAGGTGCTCGAGCTGCGGCACGAGCTCGGTCAGCCGGCGGGTCCATCCGAACAGTGCCGCGATCGCCTCGCGGCTGTTGAAGTCCTCGGCGAGGGTCGAGTCCAGCTGCTCGACCAGCTCCCCCGCGGCGTCGGCGAGCTCGGCCGGGACCGGGTCGCCGGCCCGGTCGGGGCCGTCGCGCTCGAGGAGCTCGGCGATCCGCGTCGCGGGGAGCGCGAGGCGCGCGTACGCTTCCCGGCACTCCTCGAGGCTCTTGCCGGGCACGAAGTCGACCGCGCTGCGGTAGTGGGCGTTGAGGTAGTAGAAGCGGAGGACCGCCGGGCCGAAGTCGTCGATCGCCTGCTCGAGCGACGAGACGTTCCCGATCGACTTCGACATCTTCTCGCCGGTCATCGACACGAGGCCGGTGTGCATCCAGTAGTTCACCATCGGGGCGAGCCCGGTCGCCGCCTCCGAGAGCGCGATCTCGGCCTCGTGGTGCGGGAAGATCAAATCGAGGCCCGCGCCGTGGAGGTCGTAGCGCGCGCCGAGGAGCTTGCCGGTCATCACGGTGTCCTCGACGTGCCAGCCGGGACGCCCCGGCCCCCACGGGCTCTCCCAGCTCGGCTCGCCGGGGGTCGCCGCCTTCCAGATCACGAAGTCCTCGGGCGAGCGCTTCCGGGGATCGACCTCGACCCTCGCTCCCGGCTGGAGCGCCGTGACCTTCTGTCCGGAGAGCGCCCCGTACCGGGGGAACTTCGCGACCTCGAAGTAGACCGAGCCGTCGGACGCCACGTAGGCGAACCCCCGGTCGACCAGCGCGCGCACCTGGTCGAGGATCTCGGGGACGTAGTCGGTCGCGAACGGGTAGTAGTTCACCGAGCGGACCCCGAGCCGCTCCATCGAGCGGCGGAAGTCGAGGAAGTGGCGCTCCGCGAGCGCGAGGGGGTCGTCGTCCGCCTCGGCCGCCCGGGCGATCAGCTTGTCGTCGAGGTTCGTGACGTTCTGGACGTAGAACACCCGGTACCCCCAGCGGCGCAGCGCGCGGGCGACCATGTC
Source organism: Thermoplasmata archaeon (assembly GCA_030038885.1). Lineage (GTDB taxonomy): Archaea > Thermoplasmatota > Thermoplasmata > Lutacidiplasmatales > UBA184 > Lutacidiplasma. Next base: position 5,870 of record JASHQY010000150.1, read on the forward strand.
GAAGATCACGAACGTCCTCCCGTGGCCGACGTGCGCGGGCGCGTAGGGCGTCAGGCCGCAGACGTAGAGGCCGACGCGCGGCGGGGAGATCGGGGCGAACCCGCGGGTCGCGCGGGTCATCGAGTCGTAGAGCGAGACGCGCCGCACGGCTAGGCGCCCCCGAGCGCGTGCCGCACGTCGTCCGCGAGGTCCGCCGGGTCCTCGATGCCGCACGAGAGCCGGACGAGCCCGTCGGTCACGCCGTGGGCCTCGCGCTCGCGCCGCGGCACGCTCGCGTGGGTCATCGACGCCGGATGGTCGACCAGCGACTCGACCCCGCCCAGGCTCTCCGCGAGCGTGAAGACCTCGAGGCCCCGGAGGAAGCGGAACGCCGCCCGGCGGCCCCCGGCGACCTCGAAGGTCACGATCCCGCCGAACCCGTCCATCTGGCGACGGGCGAGCGCGTGCTGCGGATGGCTCGGGCGGCCGGGGTAGTACGACGCGCGGACCTTGCGGTGCCCCTCGAGCACCTCCGCGACCGCGCGCGCGCTTTGCTCGTGCGCGCGCATGCGGACGCCGAGCGTGTGCAGCCCGCGCAGCACGAGGAAGCAGTCGAACGGGCTCGGCACGGCCCCGACCGCGTTCTGCAGCCAGGCGTAGCGCTCGGCGTCGTGGGCGTCGCGGAGCACGAGCGCGCCGCCGATGATGTCCGAGTGGCCTCCCAGGTACTTCGTCGTCGAATGGAGCACGAGGTCGGCGCCGAGCTCGATCGGCCGCTGGTTCGCGGGGGACGCGAACGTGTTGTCGACCACGACGACCGCCCCCGCCCGGTGCGCGAGCCGCGCGACCGCGCGGAGGTCGACGATCCGAAGGAGCGGGTTCGTCGGCGTCTCGAGGTAGACCATCGCGGTCGGCCCCGCGGCCAGGGCGGCGGCGACGCGCGCGGGATCGGTCATGTCGACGTAGTCGATGCGGACCCCGAACTGTCGACGGTGGTGCTCGAACAGCCGCCACGTGCCGCCGTAGAGGTCGTCGACCGCGACGATCCGGCTGCCGGTGGGGAACTGTTCGAGCAGCGTCGTCAGGGCCCCGAGCCCCGACGAGAACGCGAGGCCGGCGCTCCCCGACTCCGCCGCGGCGAGCGCTGCCTCGAGGACGTGCCGCGTCGGGTTCCCCGACCGCCCGTAGACGTACCCCTGGTTCCGGTTCGGGGCGGACTGCCGGAACGTGCTCGAGAGGTAGATCGGGGCGTTGACGGCACCGGTGAGCGGGTCCGCCGGCTGCGCCGCGTGCAGGAGCCGCGTGTCAAACCGCATGCGTGCCGCCCTCCTCGGACAGGAATCCGACCAGGTCGTGGCGCGTCAGGATGCCGATCGGGGTCCCGGTCGCCGCGTCCCGGACGACCAGGACCTTCTCCTCCTTGAGCCGGTGCAGGACGTCCGCCACCGGGGTGTCGGCCGTGACCTCCGGGAACGGGGGCTGGAGGACCGCGGCGACCGTCCGCTCGAGCACGGTCTCGTCCGCGAGGCTCCGGCGCAGGATCTCGTCCTCCTGGAGGCTGCCGAGGTTCTGCGTGCCCGAGAGGACCGGGAGCTGGGAGATCCCGTGGTGGCGCAGGATCGTGAGCGCGTCGGCGACGACCGTCGTCGGGTCGACCGTGATGAGGGCCGGGGTGCCGGACTTGCGCGCGAGGAGGTCGCGGGCGGTCGAGCCGATGTCGAGGAAGCCCTTCTCGCGCATCCAGTCGTCCGAGTAGAACTTCGAGAGGTAGCGGTCGCCCGAGTCCGGGAGGACCACGACCACGGTCGAGCCCTCGGGGACCGGCCGCTTTCCGAGCCAGCGGACGAGGCCGGCGACCGCGGCGCCGGACGACCCGCCGACGAACAGCCCCTCCTCGCGGGCGAGCCGGCGCGCCATGAGGAACGACTCGCCATCGTTGACCTCCACGAACTCGTCGAGGTACTGGAAGTGGATCGACTTCGGGATCAGGTCCTCGCCGATCCCCTCGACCAGGTACGGGCTCGCCTTCGAGAGCTCGTGCGTGCGGAAGTACGACCCGAGGATCGACCCCGCGGGGTCGACCGCGACGACCCGGACCGACGGGTGGTGCTCCTTGAAGAACCGTCCGATCCCGCTCATCGTCCCTCCCGTGCCGACCGTCCCGACGACCGCGCTCAGCGCGGTCCCCGCGCCGTCGGCGATCTCGGGCCCGGTGGTCCGGTAGTGCGCGTCCGGGTTCCCCTGGTTCTCGTACTGGTTGGGGTAGTACGCCCCCGGGATCTCCTTCGCGAGCCGGCGGGCGACCGAGTAGTGGCTCATCGGATGCTCCGGCGCGAGGCCGCTCGGCGTCACGACGACCCGGGCGCCGTAGGCGCGGAGCAATCGGATCTTCTCCGAGCTCATCTTGTCCGGCAGCACGAACACGGCCCGGTACCCCCGGACGGCCGCGACGAGCGCGAGCCCCACGCCCGTGTTGCCGCTGGTCGCCTCGACGATCGTGCCGCCGGGCTTCAGAAGGCCCTTGCGCTCTGCGTCGTCGATCATCACCGTGCCGATGCGGTCCTTGACCGATCCGCCGGGGTTCAGGAACTCGAGCTTCGCGAGCACCCGGTAGGGCAGGCCGTGGACGACCCGCCGCAGGGGCACGAGGGGAGTGTGGCCGACGAGGTCCAGAACGGACGCCGGTCCGGAGCTCTCGGCGGGCACGGGGGTCGCGAAGAGGGCTCCCGCCTAAACGCTTCCGCTCCGCGGCCGCTTGGCCCTCCCCGATACGGTCGGTTCGTACTCGTCCGTTCCCCTCCCCCCCATGTATTAAGGCGGACCCCGGGCTGGTTCGACGCGCGATGATCGGTGCGCTCGAGACCGAGGTCCTGTCGTCGCTGCGGGATCTCGAGGAGGCCCCGGCCCGGGAGGTGCGCAAGGCCCTCGAGCGCAACGGGACCCGGGTCGCCTACACGACCGTCGCGACGATCCTCGGCCGGCTGTACGAGAAGGGACTCGTGCGCCGGCGCCGCGAGACCTGCCGGGGCGGCGAGCGCTACGTCTACCGCCCCGTCGAGGTCGACCAGAAATACCTCCTGAATCTGCTGAAGGGGGTCGTCGCGATGTTCGGACCGGCGGGCGTCGTTCACCTGAACGAGGAGATCGCGAAGTTGAATCCGAGCGAGGAGCGCGAGCTGCGGCGCCGCCTCGGCCTCGACTGACCCGACGGGGAGCGGTGATGACGGCTCCGGTCGTCGGGCTGATCGGGCTCCCGGTGCTCGCGTGGGTCTCGGTGGGGGTCGGACTGCTGGTCGCGTACCGCCACTCGACCTCGACGATCGTGTTCCGCCTCGCCGCGGTCTTCCTCGCGTTCTGGGCGGTGTTCGCCACGACCGGGCTCGCGTGGGTCCTCTCCGCCGGCGGGTGGGGGGCGGTCGTCCGGCTCGCCGAGGCGCCCGAGCTCGTGTTCGAGCCGGGGTTCCTCACCGCCTGGCTGCTCGGCGCACTCGGCGCGTTCGCAATCTTCCTCGTCGCGTTCCTCGTGAGCCAGCTGGTCGGGCGGGGGTTCCTCCTCGTTCACCGGACGCGCCCGCTCCCGTGGCCGGCGCGCATTCCCCGACCCGCGACGCCGACCACCCTGCTCGCGTTCGCGTCCGCACGGTCGGATGCGTTCTCGTTCACGCTCTTCGAGGTCGGGGCGTCGCGCCGCATCGGCCGCCACGACGTGATCCTCGTGTCGGACGGCCTCCTTCGGATCCTCTCCCCCGACGAGCGGGAGGCGGTCGTCGCGCACGAGCTCGGCCACCTGCGCGCGCTCGACGGGCGGTACCTCACGTTCTTCCGGACCCTCTCCCGGATGATGCGCTGGGACCCGGTCCTGGCCTTCCTCGCGAGCCGGCTGACCGAGCGCGAGGAGTTCCTCGCGGACGCCAGCGCGGTCGGAACGACCCG
>JASHQY010000151.1 GCA_030038885.1 Thermoplasmata archaeon
CAGGGACGTCCGTAGGCGGTGGCCCGTGCGAGCAGGTGAAAGCCCGCGCGACGTCCAAGGAACCGGACCACTACGACGGACGACCATCCGCAACGGCTGACGCCCCGGCGGTTGCCCGCCGGAGCGGCCAGGTGACAGCAGTACGCCCCATTCTTCCTTCGCGCGGCTCCGTTGGACCTGGATCTGCGCGCGAAGGAGCTGCCGAAGCGCGGGATCGTCCAAGGAGCAACCCGTCCCGGATTGGACGGCCAACCCCGCCGCGATCGCCCGCCGGAGCTCCGGATAGACCTTGGCCCGGGGCAGCGGAGCCACCGGGGCCACGCGATACCCGCTCACCGGGACCGCCGAGGACGCAAGCACCCCCCCGCGTCCGTAGCCGGGTCCTGCTTCCACCGAATCGCTCCAGGGCGGAATCAGTGCGGACGGGGCTCGTTCGGTCGTACTCCAGGACGGCCCGTTGCGGTTACCTGAGTGGTAACCAGGGCCCGGGCTGGGCTCCCAAAACCGTGGGCAGCGGTCGGCGGCCCACCGCTGGGACCGCCTCCCTTCACTCCCCTTCGGCCGGTCCACGGGCACGCGGACACTTTCCTAAGGACCGGTAGGTTAACTTTGTGAACTCAAAAGTGTATAAACGTGGGGTCGCTCGCGGGAGCGATGACGTCCGCTCCGGAGTCCCGCCCTCCGGGATTCTCCTCGGCCAAGCGCGAGCTCTTGCTCCTCCTCAAGCAGCGGCCCGGGGTCTCCCTCGCGGAGATTGCGACCCAGCGGCAGATCTCGAAGGTCGCGGCCCTCCACCACCTCGCCGCGCTCGAGGACCAGGGGCTCGTCGAGCGGTCCTACGAGCGCCGCTCCGTGGGCCGCCCGGCCGTGCACTTTCGGCTGAGCGAGAAGTCGGCGGGCATCTTCCCCCAGGCGTACACCCAGGTGTCCCTCTCGGCGCTCGACTACATCGAGCGCCACCTGGGCCGCGCCGCGGTCGTCGGGATGCTCCAGGAACGCTCCCACGAGGTCGCGGACCGGAACCGTCCCCGCCTCGCGGCGCCCCGGCTGCGCGACCGGGTCGCGGAGCTCGCGCAGCTCCGCTCGGAGGGGGGCTACATGGCCGAGGTCGGCGGCCGGCGCGGCACGGCCGTGGAACTGCGCGAACACAATTGCCCGATCCTCGCGATCGCCGGCCGCTACCCCGAGGCGTGCGAGGTCGAGCGCCGGATGTTCGAGTCGATGCTCCGGGCGAAGGTCGACACGTCGCACCGGGTCGTCGCGGGAGACCCGGTCTGCCGCTTCCTGATCCGGCCGCGTCGGGACTCCCCATGACCCCCCGGCGCCGGACACCCGCGCCGGCTCCGCGCCGATCGGCCGTCGTGACCGGGGCCAGCCGGGGTCTCGGGGCGGTCGTCGCGCGGCTGCTCGCCGGGGAGGGCTACGACCTGGTCCTCGTCGCCCGCCACCCGCGCCCCCTGCGCGCGCTCGCCGACCAGGTTCGCGCGTTCGGGGGTCGGATCGTCGAGGTCCCGGGCGACGTGACCGACGCGCGGCTGCGCCAGCGCGTGCGCCGGGCCGTCGAGCGGGTCGGGGGGCTCGACCTTCTCGTGAACAACGCCTCCGAGCTCGGGCCGTCGCCCCTCCCTCCGCTCACCGAGGCGCCGCTCGGACCGCTCGAGCGGGTCTACCGGGTCAACGTGGTCGCTCCGATCGCGCTCGTACGGGCCCTCGCCCCCGCGCTGCGCCGTCGCCACGGGCTGGTCGTCAACGTCTCGAGCGACGCGGCGGTCGGAGGGTACCCCGGCTGGGGCATCTACGGCGCGAGCAAGGCGGCGCTCGACCTCGTCTCCCTGACGCTGGCCCACGAGCTCGAGCGCGCCGGCGTCTCCGTGGTCGCGGTGGACCCCGGGGACATGCGAACGGCGATGCACCAGGCCGCCTACCCGGGAGAGGACATCTCCGATCGACCGCTGCCCGACGTCACGCTTCCGTTCTGGGCGTGGCTCCTGGGACAGCCGCACGGCGAGATCGCCGGCCACCGGTTCCGGGCGCAATCCGAGCGCTGGGGGGCGGACGCGTGACCGGCTCCGACCTCGACTTCGTCCGGCCGCGCGAGCTCGACGCGACCAGGCCGCCCGAATCCCGGGGACTCGCCCGCGACGGCGTTCGTCTGCTGGTCACCGACGGGGCCGGGTCCCGCCACTTCGCCTTCCGCCAGCTGCCCGAGCTCCTCGCGCCGGGCGACCTCCTGGTCGTCAACGAGAGCGCGACCCTGCCGGCCAGCTTGCCGGTCCGTAGCCCGACGGGCGAGCTGCGGCTCAACGTATCGACGCGCTACGGGGGCGACGTCTGGCTCGCCGAGCCGCGGTACGGGATCGCCGCGCCGGGTCCCGTGCCGCTGGACCCGACCGCCCCGCTCGTCACCCGGTCGGCCCGGTTCCATCCGATCGGGCCCTATCCGGGCATCGCGCGGCTCTGGTTCTTCCGCGCCGAGGGCGACGTCGCCGCCGCGATGGCCGAGGTCGGGACCCCGATCCGGTACGGCTACGTGGGAGCGGCCTTTCCGCTCGCGGCGTACCAGACGGTCTTCGCGCGGGTACCCGGCAGCGCCGAGATGCCGAGCGCCGGTCGGCCGTTCACCGCTCGGGTCCTCCGGGACCTCCGACGGTGCGGGATCTCGATCGCGCCGATCGTGCTCCACACCGGCGTCTCGAGCCTCGAGGCGAGCCCCGACGGGGGCGAGCTCCCGCCGGTGTACCCCGAGCCGTTCGACGTGCCGGCGGCGACCGCCGACCGGATCAACCTCGCGCACGCGCAGGGACATCGCGTCGTCGCGGTCGGCACGACCGTCCTGCGCGCGGTCGAGACGGCGTGGGACGGCGGCCGGGTGGTCCCCCGGCGGGGGTTCACCTGCGTGACGCTCGGGCCGGACCGACCGGTCCGGTCGGTCGAGGGGCTCGTGACCGGATTCCACGATCCGCGGACCTCGCACCTCTCGCTCCTCTTCGGGTTCGCCGGGACGGATCGCGTGCGGGCCGCGTACCGGGACGCGGTCCGCGAGCGGTACCTCTGGCACGAGTTCGGCGACAGCCACCTGCTCTGGCGCCCGCCCGCGGCCTGAGCGGGCCGCCGTCCGACGCGCGGGGCCCGGCCCCGACGGGCGCGCGGCGGCGTCGGGGGCGGACCCCGGCCTCTCCCGGGGTCACCCGCCCTGGATCGAGTGGAGGAACTGGACCTCGTCCCTCGGGCGGAGCTCGAGCGATCCGGCCCGCTCGCGGTCGATCGCTTCGCCGTTCACGAAGACCTTGACGAACGGCCGGATCGTTCGGGTCTCGTCGCGCAGCCGGAAGCGAAGGCGCGGGAACCGGGATTCGAGATCGTCGAGCAGCCCGGCGACCGTGGTCGCCGATGCCGTGAGCCGACGCCGCGGAGCGAACTGCGCGAGCATCGCGTCGAGATAGACTTCGACCAACCGACGCCCCCTTGGGGAGACGTGCGGTCGCTACTTATCGCCGGCGCGTGCGGCGCCCGGAGCGCCGACGGACGCACCGTGGCCCCCGGTCACCATTTAATTCCGCCGGGGCTCCCCCGGGCCGATGGAAGACCGTGCCGAGCTCGGTCGGGTGGTGTTCGGCGAGACCGTCGTGACGCTGACCCGCGACCTGTCGGTCATGAACCCGAACCTCGTCACCGGGTCGATGGGCCTCGTCGTCGGCAAGCTCGCGAACTACACGCTCAAGGTCGCGTTCCCCCAGGTGACGGTCGGCGTGAACTGGAAGGACTGCGACATCGTCCCCGGGAAGAAGGGGATGCCGACCCTCGCCGACCAGCCGCGGGTCATCCCGAAGCCCCGGACGATGGGCGAGGAGTAGGCTCGGAGATCACCGGGCGATCGGCAGGAGCTTCGCCAGCTCCGGCACGAGGTCGGGCAGCCGTGCGATCGTGAGCTCGGGGCCGCGCGCGCCGGGAGCCGCCGGGGCGAACCGCTCCTGGTACGCGGCCGCGTAGTAGGCGTGCAGGCCCGTGAAGAGGACGCCCGCCCGGAACCCCGCGCGGTGCGCCCCCTCGATGTCCGGCCAGCCGTCGCCCACGTGGATCGCCGACGCCGGGTCCCCGCCGAGCGCGTCGAGCGCGACCCGGAAGATCTCGGGGGCCGGCTTCGCCCACGGCAGCTCATCGCTGAAGACGTAGGTCTCGATCAGCGGGCCGAACCCGATCCGCTCAAGGATCGGTCGGAGGAGGCGGCCGGGCTCGCCGACGGTGTTGGACACGAGGCCGACGCGGTAGCCGAGCGAGCGCACGTCGCGCAGCACCGCCACGGCCGTCGGCTCGGCCCGGAACGGGGTCGCGGCGAGGAGCGCGGAGATCGCCCGCTCGTAGGCGCCGGGCGCGACCACGCGGCCGGTCGCGCGGGCCGCCTCGGCAATCTGCTGCTCCGGGGTCACGGTGCGCCCCGCGTGGGCGGCCTCGACCGCCCGGAGGCTCGCAGCCTCGACCTGGGCCTGGAGCTCGGCGGTCGAGGCTCTCGGCCGGCCGGGCTCGCTCGGGGAGCGTTCGAGCACGTCGACCGCGGCCCCGACCAGCCGCGCCATGTACCGCGACTCCGCCTCCGGAGGGAGGTAGACCAGCGTATGCCAGAGGTCGAAGGTCACGGTCGACGGGACGCCCATGCGCTCTCGGAGCGGTTCGAGGCGACCGAGCGTATAACGGACCGCTCCCGGGGCGCGGGCCGGAGACGGGCCCCTCCGGACCCTCCCGAGCCCGGGGGGAGGCGGAGGATTATTGTCGGAGGAGCGGTGGGGGAGCCGATGGCCGCGGCGCCGCGCACCTCCGGCGTTCCGTTCCGGGACCGCATCGGGACCCCGCTGGTCGGCGCCTCCCCCCGGGTCATGCTCCTCGGCAGCGGGGAGCTCGGCCGGGAGATCGCGATCGAGGCGATGCGCCTCGGCGCGGAGGTGATCGCGGTCGACCGCTACGCGAACGCGCCCGCGATGCAGGTCGCCCACCGGCACCACGTGCTCGCGATGACCGACCGGGCGGCGCTGCGGGCGCTCGTCCACCGGGAGGCGCCCGACGTGCTGGTCCCCGAGATCGAGCAGATCGCGACCGACGAGCTCGTCCGCCTCGAAGAGGACGGATGGACCGTGATCCCCCGGGCGGAATCGACGCGGGCGACGATGGACCGCGAGCGGATCCGCCGGCTCGCCGCCGAGCGGGCCCGTGTGAGGACCAGCCGGTTCGCGTTCGCCGAGAGCGCCGCGGACGCCCGCGCCGAGGCGGGCCGGATTGGCTACCCGTGCATCTTCAAGGCGATGATGTCGAGCTCCGGCCACGGCATGACCGTGGTCCGGAGCGCGGACGAGGTCGCGGCGGCCTACGCCGCGGCGAGCGAGCACGGCCGGGTCCGCAACGCCCGCGTGATGATCGAGGAGCTGATCCGGTTCGACCGGGAGGTCACGATGCTCACGCTCCGCCACTACGACCCCGTCGGGAACGTCGTGACGACCGTCCTGGAGCCGATCGCCCACCAGCGGCCGGGCACCCTCTACCACGAGAGCTGGCAGCCGGAGGCGTTCGCCCCTGAGGTCCGGCGCGCGCTGGACGCGACCGCGACCGCCGTGACCGACCAGCTCGGGGGGGTCGGGCTCTTCGGGGTCGAGTGCTTCGTTCGCGGACCGGACGTGTACTTCAGCGAGGTCTCCCCGCGGCCGCACGACACCGGGCTCGTGACGCTCGGGAG
>JASHQY010000152.1 GCA_030038885.1 Thermoplasmata archaeon
CGGGCGGAGGCTCCTCGACAGTCGGGCCGGCCGCGGTCGATTCTCCGGAGGGCGTCGGGATCGCGGGCTCGATCTTCGGGGCCGACGCGGGCCCTTCTTCCGGGACGGTCGCCTCTTCCGGGAAGGTCGGTGCGTCGGGAGCTTGCGGCGTCGAGTCCTCGAGCGTGGGTTCCGTCTCGGCCGAGGGGTTCCCCGGCGCGGGCTCGGGCGCGGTCGCGTCGTTCGTCGGCGCGGGAGGAGCCTCCGAAACCGCCGGCGGTTCCGCCGACGCTCGAACGGTCCCGCTCGGCCCGCTGCCGATATCGGTCGCGTCCGCCGGCACGGACTCGGCCGGCCCTTCCGTGGTCGGTGCTCCCGGGACCATCGGCTCGGACCCTGAGAGCCCCTCGGGCGAGGCGGCGATCGGCTCCGGGGTCGGTGAGACGGGAAGTTCCGAGGAGGGGACAGCAGCTTCCGGAGAGCTCGACGCGGCGGTCGGGAGCTCCGGTGCGGGAAGGTCCACCACCGGTTCGGACACCGGAACGGACTCCGGTTCGCCCGCTTCGGGCGGGGGCTCCTCGGCGGGAAGGTCCGGTGGGAGCCGGACCGCCGGCTCTGCGGCAGGAACCTCTTCCACGGCCTCGGGGAGCGCACGAGCGGCCGGCGGAGAGGGCGCCGGAGCCCGATCCGCGTCGTCGTCCGGCCGAGGGGGCCCGACCTCCGCTGAACGGATCCGGGGAGCCGCGGCAGCCGGCGCTGCTGTCGGAACCGCGGGGGACGCTCCCCGGGGGGGTCCCCGTCGCTCGGTCGCAGCGATCGGTGCGGAGCGCGGTCGACGGCGCGGGGCCGCGGCCTCCGCCGGAACGCGGCCTCCGAGCTTCGCGACGAGGACGCCGGCCACGGGGGCTCCGAAGCCCGGGAGTCCGGCGATCGTGAGGTAGGGCGTCGTCCGGAAGGCGTCGACGTCGCGCAGGCCGGCGTCCCACGCGGCCGCGACCTTGGCCGGACCCAGCAGCGGGGACCCGAGGAGACCGTCGAGTTCCTCGCCCAGCGCCCGGATGCCGGCCTCGCGCTCGATCCACGGACCGTCCGCGTAGTCCTGCGTGGTCGGGCTCAGGTCTCCCGGACGGTAGGCCGGTCGCACCCGCCTCGCGGGGCCGCGCGACGCGCGGTGCTTCTTCGGACGGGCGGTCGCGCCCGGGTCGGACACGTGGAACCACCAGGCCGCTCCCGCGCGAGTCCGGCCGAACCCGCGCTCCCCGGGCGGGAGCTCCCGCTCCGACCCGACGCACCGCAGCTCGGCCAGCCCGAGGTGCTTCGCGAGCGGCGTCGCCGCCTGGGCCAGCTCGGTCGCGAGCTCGGGAGGCGCGGCGACGACCGCGACCCGGGGAGTCGGCGACGGCACGGAGCGCAGTCGGTGGCGCAGGCGAGCGGCGAGGCGGAACCCGTCGGGAGAGAGCGGCGGCAGCGGCGCCGGAGGCGGGGCGAGCTCGCCGGGGAGCTCCGCGTAGAGCTCGCCGCCCGCCCAGTCGGTCGGCACGAACCGTTCGGGGATCGTCTCCTCCCACGTGAACATCGACGGGAGGATCTGGGTCGGTTGCCCGTTCACGATCATCGAGAACCCCTGGCCCGGCGTCGAGTCGGTCGCCTTGCGCTCGGGCATCCGCTTCAGGAGGTGCACGATCTGCGCCGCCTGGCTCGGGTACACGCGCTGGACCTCGGCCTCCCGGGGCCGGAGCTGGCGGCGACGGCCCGCCCACGGCGCGCCCGGCGATCCGACCTCGAGCCGTCCGATCCCGCCGAGCCGCTCGATCGTCGTCGCGTCCGCGCGGAGCTCGTCGGCCGTGGCGTCGGCGGCGACGATCAGGGCGACGGAGGGGATCGCGGTCGCGCGCGGGATCCCCTGAGCGCGCCGGAAGCGATCGACCGCGCGCAGGATCCCCACCCACCGGTCCCACGCCGCGGCCCGGGCAGGATCGAGCAGCGCGCGGTCGACGCCCGCCGGAGGCTCCTCGAAGACGCTCGCCCGGCTCCGGTGCAGCGAACGGTGCACCACCTCGGCCGTGTGCGGCGCGATCGGGGCGAGCAGCTGGGTCAGCGTGAAGATCGCGTGGACCAGCGTGAGGCCCGCCGCCCGCTTGCTGGGAGGGGTGCCGCCGACGGCGAGGCGGGGGGCGACCCAGTCCCGGTAGGTCGCGAGGTCGTTCTCCACGAACTGGAACAGGCGGCGGTGCACGAGCTCCGGCCGGGACCGGTCGTAGTCGACCAGCGCCTGGACTCGAAGGCGCTCGAGCCGCGCGAGGAACGCCCGGTCCTCCGGTTCGAGGTCTCCGAGCCGTTCCCCGATCGGTTCCCCGTACCCGGCGAACGTCGCCGCGTCGATCGGCGCACGGACCCCGGCTGCCGCCCGAAGGAACGCGGCGAGCCGGTGCGCCTCCGCCGCGCACCGTTCGGCGAGGGTCGTGGTCGCCCGCTCGGGGCCTTGGGACCGGACGAGCGCAGCCCGCACCGCGTCCGCGCCGTGCGCGGCGATCAGCTCAAGGAGGTCCGCGTCCGGCAGCGTCGGGAGGACGACGAGCCGGACCTCGCCTACGCCCCCCGCGACGCCGCTCATCGCCGCGATGTGGTGCACGACCGTCGGCGCGCGCCGCCGCTCGTTCACGTAGAGGCGCGCCCCGTCGGCGCTCGCGAACGGGTCGACCGACGCCCAGGCCGACACGGTCGCGTCGAACGCGGCGAGGAGGCGCCGTCGGACGACCCGTCGACGGCCGCCGCAGGCGCAGCGGTCGCCCCGCTCGTCCGCGGCGTCGAGCCGGTCGCACGACGCGCACTCGAGCAGGGCGACCGCGAGCGGATCGTCGCTCCGTTGCGGCTCACTGACCGGCCACGGGACGGCCTCGAGGCGCTCGATCGGCCGCTCCCGGGGCAGGAGCGTCCGGTAGAGCGCGAGCTTCTCGGACGGGAGCCGGGACGGCTCGAGGCACCAGGCGCGGCCGGGGGCCCAGATGAGCGCGGTCCCGCAGCGGACGCACCGGGGGACCCCGCGCCGCACCCGAAGGCGGGCGAAGACCGCCCCGCCCTCGTCGAGGTCGCGCGCGACGAAGTCGCTCCCGCTCTGGAGCTCGAGGCCGGCGTACTTGTGCACGAACAGGATGTCGAACCGGCCCTTCGGCGTGACGAGCGGCCATCCCGGCACGCTCAGCCGGTCGGCGATCTGCGTGTCGGTGCCGCCGTGCCCGGGAACGAGGGGAACGACCCCGGTGCCCGAGTCGCTGACTTCCGGGATCGGGAGGATCGTGCCCCCGGGAGGCTCGAGCGCGCCCCCCATCGGGAACTCGTGGCGCAGCGGATGGACGTACGCGCGTCCCTCCCAGTGCCGTCCCGGGTGCTCCTCGAGGACGTCGATCGTCGCGCCCGGCAGCCAGCCCTCGAGCCGCGCGATCGACGACTTCGACGTGAAGATCAGCTCGTCGACGTCCTTGCGTCGGTACCGGGCGATCACGTACGGGAGGTCGGGATGGATCATCAGGGCGCTCGTTCCGAGCAGCCGCCACGGAGCGTCCGTCCAGGCGAGCGCCGAGACCGTGCGCTCCCCGTCCGAGAACGGGAAGCGGACGAGGAGCGTCTCGCCGTCCTCCTCCTGGTAGATGATCCCCTCGGGGGACCTCGCGCGCGCGCACGCCGGGCAGATCCGGAGCGAGACGTCGCGCACCGCGAGCACGCCCAAGTGCGCGAGCCGCCCCACGAGCCGCTGCACCTCGGGCCGCCGGGGCGCACCGTCCCAGGGCCGGCCCTCGGCCCCCCCGACCCAGGTGCCCAGCGCGGAGAGCACCGGGTCGAGGCGGGGGGTCTCCACCGGGGGTCCTCCGTCCTCCTTCCGCAGGATCCCCTGGGCGCGGCGGCCGGCGAGGATCAGCGCCCGGGCGTCCACGTCCGCCGCGAGCGCCCGCTGGGCGACGAGCGTCCCGGACTCCTGGGGCGCGAACGCCCCGAGGAACTGCCGGACGACGGGGCCGTCGGGGGGCCCCACCGGCCCCTCGGGGGGCGGCAACCGCCGGTCCGACCAGAGGGCCCGGGCCTCCTCGTGGATCGCGGCCGGGCCCGGCGGATCGGAGTTCGCTGCCATCCACTCGCTCCCGGGGACCTTTCCGGGAACGCAGTAAGGGGGTGCGCGCGAATAAACTATGGGAACGCCCCCGGTCGCCCGAGGCTCGGGTCCGGTTCACGGCAAGGGTTATGGCGCCCCGAACCTCCCCCGCCCCTCGAGGAATCTCGATGGCCTGGACCCAGCAGGAAGTTCGCGAGCTGAAGGAGGGGCGGTACATGATCCTCGACGAGGAACCGTGCCGGATCCTGAGCATCCAGATGTCGAAACCGGGAAAGCACGGAGAAGCGAAGGCCCGGATCGACGCGGTCGGCATCTTCGACGAGCGCAAGCGCAGCGTCGTCTTCCCGGTGACCCACAAGGTGCAGGTGCCGATGATCGGGAAGCGCTCGGCGCAGGTCCTCTCGCTCACCGGCACCGAGGTCCAGCTGATGGACCTCGAGAACTACGAGACGTTCGTGCTCGCGGTCACGCCCGACGTCCAGGGGCAGTTGACGCCCGGCAGCGAGGTGCAGTACTTGGACGCGATGGGCAAGCGCCGGATCATGCACAAGTGACCCGGGTCGACGAGCGGTCCCGGCCGGCGAGCGGACGGTCGGAGATCGGCGCGGCTAGTTTATAACATGGTCCGGGCATGAATCGGGTGCCCCGGATGCTCGCTCGTTCTCGTCCGCTTCCGGGGGACTAGGGGGGAGTCCAACGTCGGGTCCCGGCAACATCGGCGCGGTGGGCTCCTCGCGGCTCACCCGGATCCTCCAGGAAAAGGCCGAGGCGCTGAAGAAGAAGCGCCAGGGGGCCGAGGCGCTCCAGAAAGAGGCCGAGGAGCAGGTCGCCGCGCTCGACTCGCTCGGGATCTCGCCGCCCGAGGCGCCGGAGCGCCTCATCCAATTGCGGGAGCTCGCGCGACGGTCCGACTGGGACGGGGTCGAGCTCCAGGCGAAGGCGCTCACGGACTACCTCGGCAAGACCGTGCCCGGCACGATCGAAGCGCGCCGCAAGCGCACGGTCGAGGTGGCCGGCGCGCTCGCCGGCGCGGGGGTCACGGTGCCGGCCGAGATCGAGCGCGACCTCCAGGAGCTCGAGCATCCCCCCGCCGGTCAGCCGTGGTCCGCGACCGTCGGGCGCCTCGCGGAGGTCGAGGTCGCCCTCGCCGCCGCCCAGAAGCGGTTCGTCGCCGAATCGCGGTCGCGCGCGCTCCAGGTCGGCGAGTGGGCCGGACTCTCCGCCGAACGGCGGCGCGAGTTCGAGGAGCTGCTCGACGCCGCGATCGCCCCGGCCGCCGACGGCCGGGTCGTCGAAGCCCTCGCGCAGGTCCATCGGTCGCTCGCCGAGGGGCTGCCCGAGGCGGCCGCGCGCCGGGACTCCGTGCGGTCCGCCGCGAGCCAGATCGCCGCGGCGGCCCGCGAGTACGGCGCCCCGACGGCCCGGCTCGACGCCGCCCTCGTCGCGGACGCGGACGCGGCGGTCGAGCGCTGGCCCGAGACCGTCCGGGCGGTCGAGGACGCGCTGGTCGAGGTCGGCGAGGGGCTGCGCGAGCGCGGCACCCAGTCGCTCGAGTCGCTGAAGACCGCGCTCCGCGCGACGCGGGAGTACGGGGTCGACCCCGCGGACGCCGAGCGGACGGTCGAGGAAGCGACCGCGCGCCTCGCCGCCGCGCCGCCGCTCGAGATGATCCCGCTGCTGGGCGACGCGCGCCGGTCGGCCGAGCAGCCGATCGTCGCGGTCGTCGCGGGGCTGCTCGACGAGGTCCGCCCGCGGATCGGCGAGGCCCGCCGGCTCGGGCGCGACCCGACCGAGGTGTTCGCCGCGATGAACCGGGCCCGCGAGGCCCTGCGGCTCAAGATCTACTCCGAGGCGCTGGCCGCGAGCCAGGAAGCGGTCGACCGCGTCGCCCAGCTGACCCAGGACCTCGACGCCGCGCGGGACGAGCTCGCCGGCGTCGACGAGATGCTCGCGCGGCTGCGCCGCGTCCAGTTCTCGACCGAGCCGTTCGACACCCAGGTCCAGCGGGCCCGGACGCTGGTCGAGCAATCGGACGCGGCGGGGGCGCGTCAGCTCCTGCAGGAGACCGTGCTCGCGATCGGCCGCGAGGCGCTCCAGTTCTTCCTCCAGCGGTGGAACGCGCTCGACGGCGTGCGCCAGTACGCGCGCGACCGCGGGTTCCTCCCCGCCGACACCGACGCGGCGATGGCCCAGGTCCACGAGCAGCTCGAGGCCGGGAACCTCGCGGACGGCGTCGAGCGGCTCGCGAAGGTCGAGGTCGGCCTACGGACCGCCGCGGAGCCGTACGTCGCGCGCCGCATCGAGGAGATGGAGCGCGGGTTCTCCGACATCCCCGACGAGGCCCTCGCCGCCCCGACGCGGCGCCTGCTCGCCGACGCGGACGTGAACCTCCGCGTGAAGCAGGACCTGGTCGCGTCGATCGAAAGCCTCCGGCGCGCGGAGCGGGACTTCGCGTCGGTCTTCGCCGCGCACGCCTCCTCCCTGGTCGAGGAGCTCGAGGCCGAGGGCCGCGTGCTCGAGGCGATGGGCGGCGCGGGCGACGAGATCCAGCGCCAGATCGACGAGGTCCAGCAGATCTTCAACATGGGGGACTTCGTCCAGGCGTCGCGCGCGTCCCAGGAGATCCGCAAGCGCGCGCACCAGCAGCAGCTCGTGCGCAGCGAGGAAGCGGTCTCCCACGCGAAGCTCTCGCTGGTCGAGCTCGAGACGATGGGGCTCGACCTCACGAAGTTCCGGGGCCAGCTCGAGGCGGCCCAGTCGGCGGCCCGCGCCGGACGCTTCGCGGAATCGTACCGGCTCGCGACGCAGCTCGAGGAGTCGGCGCAGCGGACCTGGACCGGCGCCCAGGAGATCGTCGAGTCGCTGAACCGCGCCCAGGAGGTCCTCGGACGGGTCCGGGAGACCGGCACCGATCCGACCCCGTTCTACGAGCCGCTGCGCGACGCCCGGATCGCGTTCCAGGCGCTCGACTTCGACACCGCCCGCGCGCACCTCGATACGGTCCAGCACCGCCTCCGCGACGAGGAGGCGCGCAACGAGACGTCGCGGCTCCTGACCGAGCTCGAGCGCCTGATCGAGGACGGGCGGCGGCTCGCGGTCCCGATGGAATCGTTCGCCGCGCGCCTCGGCGCGATGCGGACCGAAGCGGCGACCGCGCCGCCCGAGGCGACCCGGACCCAGGCGCGGCTCGTCCATGAGGAGGCCGTCGCGATCGTGCGACCGGTGCTCGAAGAGAACCTGCGCGGGCTCGAGCGCGACCTCGACATCGCCCGCGGCGCGGGGGTCGATGTCGATCGGATCCTCACGCCGCTCTCGGAGGCGCGCCGCCGGATCGCGCTCCCCGTGCCGGTCGGCGCGGCCGCGCTCCTCGACGAGGCGCGGACCGAGTTCGTCGACACGCGCGGGTTCGTCGAGCACGCGGAGCGGGTCGCGAAGCGGGCCCGAGAGGCGCTCGCGGAGGCGGACCTTTTGCACGTCGAGGTGTCGAGCCTACGGTCCGCGATGGAGCGGCTCGAGACCGGCCTCGCGCAGCGCCAGTACGCGCGCGTGGTCGAGCTCGGCGGGCCGCTCGAGCGGGAGCTCCTCCAGGCGACGTACCAGCACGTGTCGAAGACGCTCGCGAGCTTCCAGGCGATCCTCACCCGGCTGCGGCGCGAGGGCGGGGACACGACCGTCGCCGAGAACCTGCTCCACCAGGCGCGGATGGCGCTCGACGAGGGGAAGGCGGTCGAGGCCCTCCGGCTCGCCGCGCGCAGCGAATCCGAGCTCGAGCGCGCCGACCTCCAGCGGCGGGTCGCCGAAGGCTCGGTCCAGTCGGCCGAGCGGGCGCTGAACCGCGCCCAGCACGACGGCGTGGTCGCGCCGGTCGCCGACGAGCAGGTCGTCGCCGCGAAGGCCGCGTTCCAGGCGCGGGACTACCCGTCGGTCCTCGAGCACGCGCTCGCCGCGTCCGACGCGCTCGGGATCGTGCGGGAGAACCATCGCCGAGCGAAGGACGCGCTCGCCGCGGCCGACCGGCAGCTCCAGGAGGCGGTCGGGCTCGGCGCGGACGTCGCGGAGGCGGGCCAGCGCCAGGCCGAGGCGCGCCGGTGCACGGACGCGGGCCAGTACCCCGAGGCGATCCGTGCGGCCCGCGAGGCGACCGAGGTCGCGCGCTGGGCGATCGAGCGGCTGTTCGCCGGACCGCTCGGCGAACTGCGGCGCGTGGTCGAGCGCGGGCGGCGCGAGCAGCTGACGACCGAGCTCGACCCCGTCGAAGCGATCGTCGCGGAAGGGGAGGCGGCGCTCCGGGCCCGGGAGTGGGCGCACGCGCGCGAGGCGGTCGACCGCGCGGAGCTCGCGAGCCGCCGCGCCTTCGAGGCGGTCCTCGATGCCCGGTGGCGCGAGGTCGAGGCCGACGCCGCCCCCACGGGCATGGTGTCCCCGGGCGAGGCCGCCCGACGCGAGGAGGTCCAGGGCCGGCTCGCCGCCCTGCGGGAGCGGCGGGACTTTCCCGGCGCGCTCGAGCTGATCCGCTCCGAGCTCGAGCTGACGCAGCGGCGGCGGCGGGAGCGCATCGAGGCCCAGATCGCCGAGCTCAAGGCCCAGCTGTGGATCGGCGAGCGCCTCGGCCTCGACACGACGCCCGTGATGCAGACGTTCAGCGAGGCGCGGAGCGCGGCCGACGCGGGCAAGCTCGAGGAGGCGAGTCGCCGGCTCGCCGAGGCGCTGCCCGCGCTCGAGCGGGCGGTCCGCGACCCGGTCGCCCAGCGGCTCAAGGACCTCACGACCGAGCTCAACTTCGCCCAGGAGGGCCTGCACGTCAGCGTCGGACCGCTGACCGAGCGGATCCGGGAGGTCGACGCGCTCGTGCGGGACGCGCACCTGCTCGACGCCGCGCGGGGACTCCTCGCGGTCGAGGAGGAGCTCAACCTGCGCAAGTCGCTCCACCGGGAGCTGTTGAACCTCCACTACCTGATCGACGCGGCGCTCGTCCGCGCCCAGCAGAACCATATCGACACCGGCCCGGCGCGCCAGCTGCTCGCGGAGTCGATCCGCCTGCGCGACTCCGACTACGCGGCCGCGCTCGAGAAGGCGCGCGCGGCGCTGCGCCTGCTCCAGGGCGAGACCGCCCCGGGTGGCGGCGCGGCCGCGACGGCCCCCGCCGCGACCCCGAAGCCGGCCTCCGCGTTCTGGCCGTTCCGCCGCCCGCCGAGCGAGCCCTGAGCGGCTAGCCGCTGGTCACGAAGCTGGTCGGCATCCCGAGCGGGGAGAACCCGGGCGGCCCGCGGGGCGGTCCGAGCGGGAGCCGGTCGTACTCGACCGTGTGCTTGATCCCCCGGCGCCGCAGGAGGACCGAGACCTGCTCCGTGATCTGGACGACCTCCTGGCAGCGCGCGGGCTTCGTGAAGTAGAACTCGGCGCGCCGCTCGTCCGAGAGCGGGAAGATCAGGCGCAGGCCGAACGCGTCCTGGCGATTGTAGCCGGTCGGCTTGCGGTTCCCCTTGAGGTCGCGCAGGTTCTCGTCGAGGAGGACCTCCGGCAGCAGGGGGTCGGTCTCCTTGACGAACGGCCGGTTCATCTCGACGACCCGGCGGTGGATCTCGGGATACACGCGGACGAGGTCCTTGTACGAGCGCTTCGGGTCGAGGAGGATGTGGCCGCTGCGGGCCTTCACGGGCGGGGTCACGGACGAACGAGGCACGCCGGGCTTCTTAGGGGCTTCGCTCGCCCGTCCCCGGCGGCCGACCGCGCCCCAGGTCGGTCGGCGGGCACCGGGTCGGGGAAAGGCTCAAAGAGCGGTCCTCCTACGGAGCGTCGGCGCTCCCGTAGTCTAGTGGTCAAGGATAGGGGCCTCTCGAGCCCCTGACGCGGGTTCAAAACCGTCGGCCCCGCGGGACCGGCGCGGGAAACTCCCGCCGGGAGCACCACCCTCTCCGCGAGGGCGCAGGGCGTGGTCCCCCCGCACGCCGTGCCGCGCCGACTCGCACCCGCGGGCCTCGAAGCTCAAGTACTCCTCATCGAGTCGGTGGCCGGTCCGAAGTTCGGACGCAGGAGTTCGGTACGGATGACAGGACATCTGAGCGACGTGGTGACGGTGCCGATCGCGGCGACCCACGTGGGGGCGTTCGCCCGCCCGTCGTGGTACACGAACGGGATCTACGGAGCCGATTTCCGGTCCTTGCTCGTGCGGGGTCCGTTCCGGGAGCAGTACTTCGACGCGATGAAGGTGCTCATGGCCGAGCAGGAGATGGCCGGCATGGACATCGTGACGGACGGGGGGCTCCGGTACGACACCGGGCTCGGAGGCTGGGGCTGGCCGGCGTTCGTGATCTCGCGTCTCGGGGGCGTGGAGGCGGGCGGAGTCATGCCGGCGATCATGCCGCCGACCCCGATCCTGTCGGAGATGATGGGCGGCGTGATCCCCGGCGTCGTGACCGGGGACATCGGGCCGGGCCGGCTCCAGTTCGCGGAGTTCTTCCGGGCCGCGGCGCGGTTCACCCACCAGCCGCACCGCTTCACGGTCATCGACCCGACGCTGGTCAACGCGATGCTGCTGGGGGAGCACTACCGGAACCCGGTCGACCGGCTCTTCGCGCTCGCGAAGGCCTACAACCACGAGTTCAAGGCCCTCGTGGAGGCGGGATGCAAGATCATCCAGACCGACGACTTCTTCCCGGCCCTCGCGGCGGCGTTCGGCCCGTTCCCCGAGGACGCCTGGAAGGTGAACATCGAGGCGTTCAACACCGCCGTCCAGGGCGTCCATGCGCACATCTGGATGCACTTCTGCTGGGGGCGGCCGATGAACCAGCTCGCGTTCGGGGCCGTCGGGAGCTACGAGCCGCTGTTCCGGCACATCGCGGACGCGAAGGTCGATCTCATCGAGATCGAGGCGGCGAGCACCAACGGCGACCGCCTCGCGAAGGACCTCGCGGCCTGGAAGGAGCACTGCCCCGAGAAGGAGATCGGGATCGGAGTCGTCAACCACCGCCGTACCCAGGTCGAGTCGGTGGACGAGGTCGCCGCGACGATCGAGAAGGCGCTCAAGTTCGTCGCTCCGGAGCACCTCGCGGTCAGCTGCGACTGCGGCCTCACGGCGCTGCCCCGCGACGTCGCGTGGTTCAAGCTGAAGGCGATCGGCGACGGGGCGAAGAAGGCCCGGGCGAACCTGCGGCGCTGAGCGTTGGAGCCGGGGCGCCCGCCCCGTCACGGCGCGCCGGGCGGGCTCCCCACGGCCGACCAGTGCACCTGTTCCAATCCGGGGACCCGTCCGAGCTCGGCCAGGAGCAGGTTCAGCAGCGCGGGCAGCGGAAGGCCGCACGGACCGGAGCACGAGTTCGCGCTCCGCGAGAGGTCGACCTCGATCTCCGCCGCGTGCCCCGACGCGGAGCGGAGCGAGATCTCGACCCCGTGGGTGAGCAGGTTCGCCCGGTACCGGGCGAGGACCGTTTCCACTCCCGCCTCGAGCGGATCCACGGACCGGTCGAGCCGCGAGCGAGATAAATCCTCGCCGGCGTTCGGGAGCGGTCGGGCGGGGCGCCGTGCGCCCGGGAAGGACCACGGTGACCGGATCGGGGCGGCTGCGGATCGGTTACCTCTCGACCTTCTACCACACGTCGCACGTGCTGCGCTCGGAGCACTGGCGTCCGGACTCGATCGACGTCGACTGGACCCTCGAGATGACGGGGCCCGCCCTCGTTCGGTCGCTCGCCGCCGGCCGGCTCGATCTCGCCTACATCGGACTCACGCCCGCGCTCATCGCGATCTCCCGGGGCGTGCCGATCCGCTGCGTGGCCGGGGGGCACGAGGAAGGGACGGTCGTCGTCGCCGGGCCGGGGATCGGGAACCTCGCCTCCCACGGCGGGGACCTGGGCGCGACGCTCCGGGAGTTCGACGGCCGGACGGTCGGGATCCCGGCCGCGGGGTCGATCCACGACGTGATCTTCCGGGAGGCGCTGCGCACGCACGGCCTCGAAGGGAGGGTGCCGATCCGGAACTTCCCCCAGGCGGACCTCATCACCGAGGCGATCGCCGACGGGACGATCTCCGGTGGGGTCGGGACGCCCGCGCTGGCGGTCGCGACCCAGCGCTACGCGGGCGCCCACGTCGCGGTCCCGCCGCGCGCGCTCTGGCCCCACAATCCGAGCTACGGGATCGTGGCCACGGAATCCGCGATGCGCGACGGCGCGCCGCTGCGCGCGTTCCTCGTCGCGCACGAGGCGGCCAGCGCGCTGATCCGGACGCGCCCGGGCGAGGCGGCCCGGCGGGTCGCGGAGTCCGTCGAGATCGCGGACGCGGCGTTCGTGGACGCGACGTACCGCCTCTCGCCGAGGTACTGCGCCGCGCTGTCCGAGCCGTTCGTCGCGGCGAGCCTCGCCTTCCTCCCGGCGCTCGGGCGGCTGGGCTATCTCGAGCGCCCGGTCCGGCCGGACGCGGTCTTCGAGCGGGGCCCGATCGCGGAGACCCATCCCGGTCCCGCGCACTACGACGACGGGCTCGCGGCGTGAAGGGCCCCGCGTTCAGGGGACGATCGCGGCGCGCATCACCTTGCGTTCGTCGACGGTCCGCAACCCGTCCGTGACCTTCTCGAGCGGGAACCGGGCCCCGACCACGAGCTCGTACGGGTACTTCGAGCGGGTCCGCTCGAGGAACGAGATCGCCGTACGCAGGTGCGCGGCATCGTTGCGGGCGACGCCGAGCAGGCGGATCCGCCGGAAGATGAGGTTGAAGCAGTCGAGCGGCACGGTCGCGCCCTGGTAGATCGGGCCGATCGTCGCGTACGTCCCGCCCTCCCGCGGGAGGCGCAGGCCGACCGCGAGCACCTGGGGGACGCCGGTCGCCTCGATCACGACGTCCGCGCCGATCCCTCCGGTGAGCTCCTTGATCTTCGCCACGACGTCGTCGTCGGACATCTTCGAGACGTTGATCCCGAGGTCGACGCCGAACCGGCGGGCGAGCCCGAGCCGCGTCTCGTTCGTGTCGAGCGCGATCACCTGTCCGGCGCCGAGCTCCCGCGCGACCGTCGCGCCGTAGAGGCCGAGCGGACCGCATCCCTGGACCACGACGTTCTGGCCGAGCGAGACCCCGGCCGCGCCGGTGACGTGCACCATCGTGACGAGCGCGCAGTTGGTCGGCACCACGACCTCGTCGGAGAGGGAATCCGGGATCCGGAAGATGCTGGTCCCGGGCCGCAGGTAGATGTACTCGGAGAAGCCGCCGTTCAGGTGCGGCGGATCGGCGCATCCGATCCCGACGCCGTACGCGATCCGGCGGAGGCAGCTCGCGGGCTCCTTAAGGATCGTGCAGTAGTAGCAGGCGCCGCAGGTCCAGATGTAGCTCCAGGTGACCCGGTCGCCCTCGTGGAGCGGCGCCCCGGCCGCGTCGGTCGTCAGTCCGGATCCGAGCTGGGCGATGACGCCCATCGCCTCGTGACCGGGAATGATCGGGAGCGGCGGCTTGCGGCTGCCGTGCCAGATGTGGAGGTCCGTCCCGCAGATCGAGGCCATCCGGACCTTCACGATCGCTCCCCGCGGTTCGACCGGCGGGAGCTCGAAATGCTGGATCTCGAACCCGTCCGTGGTGTTGCGGAATACGGCCGCGGCCGAACTCGTCATGTACGGAGTGCCCCCCTCGAGGGTTCGGTATTCGCGCCCGTCAAAAAGCGTTGCGCCGGCCGCCGGCCGGTCGTCGGACCGGCCGCCGGAGGAGCGCGGGTCACGGCCCCCCCTCCGGCGCGGGCTCGGACGACCGGTCCGGGGCCGTGGTGATCGCGGCCTCGGCGTGCAGGTAGGGCCGCCCGCGGAACCAGGAGATCACGGTGCCCACCCCCGTGAGGCCGGCGGCGAAGAGGAAGGCCGAGTGGATCCCGAGCTGGAACGCGGGGGCCACGGCCCCCGGGAAGAACGTCTTCGACGTGAGGGTGTTCCACACCGCGGAGTTCGCCGGGACGTTCGTCCATCCGGGCACGCCGCCCCCGTTGAGGGCCGTGAGGAAGATCGACATCGGATTGATGCCGAGGAACGCCCCGAAGATCGCCCCGGTCGGGTCGCTGACGACCGTACCGGACAGGATCGGCACGTTCCCGGCGGGCAGGCCCGTGCCCCCCAGGGAGCTCGAGAACGAGCTGCCGAGGTGGACGCTGAAGACCCCGATGAGCACCGTGAAGAAGATCGCGAGCGAGAGGATCTGTCCCGCGTTCTGGAGCGTCGTGAGCATCCCGCTCGCGGCGCCGCGCGACGCCGGCGGCACGCTGTTCATCACGGCCGCGGAGTTGGGCGCTCCGAACATCCCGATCCCGCAGCCGAGCGTGAAGAGGAGGACCGCCATCTGCGGGTAGGAGAAGTCGTACGGGAGGGTGAGGAGCCCGAGGAACGCGGCGGTCGCGACCCCCAGGCCGGCCGTGCTCAGCGACCGGGGACCCCAGCGGTCGCTGAGCGCGCCGCTCAGCGGCCCCAGGGCGATGATCCCGCCCATGAGCGGCAGCATGTAGATCCCGGCCCAGAACGGGGTCACGCTGAACGAGTACCCGTGCAGCGGGAGCCAGATCCCCTGGAACCAGAGGATCATCATGAACTGGAGCCCGCCCATCGCCATCCATCCGAGCAGGGCCGAGAAGTTGCCGGCGGCGAACGATCGGTTCCGGAACAGCGCGAGATCGAACATCGGATGCGACGTCCGGGCCTCGATCACGAGGAACGACGCGAGCAGCCCGAGGGCCGCGAGGATGGCGCTCCAGACCCACGGGCTCGACCAGCCGTTGCTCGCGCCCCCGTAGGGGATCAACCCGTACGTGAGTCCCGCCAGGAGGAGGGTGAGCCCGAGGCCGAACGTCAGGTTGCCGGGAAGGTCGATCCCGCCGTGGCGTTGCCGGATCGCGGTCTCGCGCAGCCGGCGATAGGCCCAGATCGTCCCGAAGACCCCGACCGGGACGCTCACGAGGAAGACGTAGCGCCATCCTTCGATCGCCACGGACCCGATCGAGACCGTGGGCGCCGCCGAGAGCACGCCGCCGAGCACCAACCCGAGGACCGCTCCGCCGACCGCGGCCACCTGGTTGATCCCTAGGGCCCGGCCCCGCTCGGCGGGCGGGAACGCGTCCGCGATCAGCGCGGCCGCGTTGGCGAAGATGAACGACGCGCCGACGCCCTGGATCAGTCGGAAGCCGACGAGCTCCCATCCTCCGAGGAGGCCGCCGTTCGGGAGCAGGAACAGCAGGATCGAGCCCACGGTGAAGACCGCGAACCCCGCATTGTACATCCGCGCGCGGCCGTAGATGTCCGACAGGCGCCCCACGCTGACGACCAGCGTCGCCGTGACGACCCCGAAGATCAGGAGCGACCACAGCAGGACGACGAACGCGTCGGGGGCGAACGGGTAGACGCCCAGGCCCCGGAAGATGGCGGGGAGGGCGATCAGGATGATCGTCGAGTTGACGGTGGCCATCAGGAGGCCGAGCGTCGTGTTGATGAGGACGACCCATTTGTAGGCGACCACGGGAGCTCCCTTACGGTCGGGAGCGGCCGCGTTCGCTGCGCGCGCTCAGCACGGCGGCGACCGCCGCGATCCCGCGCGAGAGGGCGGCCGCATCCTCCGGACTGAGATCGTCGCTGAAGGCGCGCAGTCGCAGGATCCACACCCGTCGTGCCCGCGCCTCGAGCCGGCGCCCCTTCCCGGTGAGTTCGACCCACCGAGCGCGGCGGTCCTCGGGATGGGCCCGGGTGGTGACCCATCCGCGCCGGCGCAGCCGCGCGACGATGCCGGAGGCGGCGGCGGGGGTGAGTCCGAGGTCGCGCGCGAGGTATCCCGGCGTCACGGGCCCCGCGCGGATGACGGTGAGCGAGCGGTACTCCGAGTACAGGAGCCCGAACGGGGCCATCGTCCGGGCGCACTCCCCCTTGAGGGCGACGTACGTCCGGCGAATGCTCTCCCACGCCCCCGGGTACTCGAACGAACCGGAGTTCGCGCGACGACGAGCGGCCACTCCTCGGGCCGACACGCCCGATACTAAAGAACTTTACGAACTACGGGCGGGCGGCCCCCCGACGGGCCCTCGCGGCGGTCATCTTCAAGCCCCTCCGGCACTGACGGTGCCGTGGCGGCGTCGATCGACTCCCAGATCGTCCGATCGCTCCGCGCGGAGGGCGTCAATTTCGGCGCGTACGTGCCCTGCGCCCTGCTCGCCGGCGCGGTCGAAGAACTCTCGCGCGGCCCGGCGCCGTTGGTCGAGGTGACCCGGGAGGAGGAGGGGGTCGGCGTCTGCGCGGGCGCGGCCCTCGCCGGCGCGCTTCCGGTCCTCTTGCTGCAGAACTCGGGGCTCGGGAACTGCGGCAACGCCCTCGCCTCCCTCACCCGGTTCTACCGTCTGCCCCTCCTGCTCGTGGTCGGCTATCGTGGCGGGGCGCACGAGCCCATCGCGGCCCAGCGCCCGATGGGCGCCGCGACGGAGGGACTCCTCTCGGCGCTGTCGGTTCCGTTCGAGATCGTCGATCGCGCGGGCGCCCTCGCGCGGCTCGGGCGCGCCGCGCGTCGCGCGCGCCGGGAATCGGGGCCGAGCGCGGTGCTGCTCCGACCGCAGGTGTGGCGATGAGGCGGGACCAGGCGCTCGGCGAGATCGCCGCGGCTCCGGCGTTGCGGATCTGCAACCTCGGCTTCTCGAGCCGCGAGCTCTACCACGTCGCGGACGCGGCGACGACGTTCTACATGCTCGGCTCGATGGGCCTGGCGAGCTCGATCGGGCTGGGCCTCGCCCTGGCCCAGCCGCGACGGGTCGTGGCGATCGACGGCGACGGCTCGGTGCTGATGAACCTCGGAACGCTGTCCTCCATCGGACGCTACGCCGGCCCGAATTTCACGCTCGTGATCCTCGACAACGGAGTGCACGGCAGCACGGGCAACCAGCCCACGAACACCTCGCACGGCACGGACCTCGCCCGGGTCGCCCGGGCGTGCGGGGTGCGGAACGTGCGCGTCGTTCGGGACCTTCGCTCCCTCCGACAGGCCCTGCGGGCCGCGGGGCCCTCGGTGATCGTCGCCCAGGTGGCCGTGGGCAATGCCGATGTGCCCTTGGTACCGCTGCCCGGCTCGCGAATCCGCGACCGGTTCCGGGCCGCTCTCACGGCACCCCCTCCCCGACCGGCACCGGGAGGTCGGTCCGGGTCGACGCGTCGGGGGCGGGCGGCGCCTCCGGCCTTAAATCGCGCTCCCCGCTGAGGTCTCCGTGCACTCCCTGCTGAACGGTCTCGAGTGCCGCGCCTGCTGCACGCAGGTCCCCGCCGACCGACTGGTCGGCGTCTGTCCCAACTGCGGCCACGCGCTCCTCGCGACGTACGATCTCGACGCGGCCCGGTCTCAGCTCAGTCCGAAGCGCTGGCGCGAGCGGCCGGGGGGCGTCTGGCGGTACCGCGAGCTGCTCCCCGTCGGCGCGGACGGATCGATCGTCACGCTCGGAGAGTCCGAGAGCCCGGCGATGCGGCTCGGCGAGCCGTCGTCCGCGCCGGGGATCGAGCTCTGGGTCAAGGACGACGGCCGGCTCCCGACCGGTGCGTTCAAGGCCCGAGAGATGGCCGTCGCGATCTCCCGGGCGAAGGAGCTCGGCGCGAGCTCCGTCTTCCTGCCGAGCACCGGCAACGCCGGGATCGCGGCCGCGGCGTACGGCGCCCGGGCGGGCCTCCCGGTGCGGGTCTACCTGACCGACGCGGCGCCCCGCGAGACCGCCGCCGCGATGCGGGCCCTCGGCGCGTCGGTCCGCACGGTCCGCGGAACGATGACGGAGGCGCGCGAGGCGGCCCTGGAGCAGGAGCCCGGGCGCGGGAGCGTCGAACTGTCGACCATGCGCGAGCCCTACCGCCTCGAGGGCACGAAGACGATGGGGTTCGAGCTGTTCGACCGGTTCGGTGCGGCGGGACTGCCGGACGCGGTCGTCTATCCGACGGGCGGAGGGCTCGGCCTCGTCGGGATGTTCAAGGCGTTCTCCGAGCTGCGCGCGCTCGGCTGGCTCGAGCGGATGCCCCGCCTGATCGCAGTCCAATCGGAGGGGTGCGCGCCGATCGTGAAGGCCCTGCGCGAGGGGCGGGCGCGCGCCGATCCCTGGCCGCATCCGGCCGAGTTCGCGGGAGGGCTCACCGTCCCCGCTCCGTTCAGCTCGGAACGGGTCCTCGAAGCGATCCGATGGTCCGGCGGCTCGGGCGTCGCGGTGCCGCGGGAGGCGATCCGAGCGGCGGAGCGTGCCGTCGCGCGGCGGCTCGGGATCGTGACGGGCGAAGAGGGCGCTGCGACGTTCGCCGCGCTCTCCCCGCTCGTCCGCGCGGGGACCGTGCGGCCGGGCGAGCGGGTCCTGCTCTACCTCACGGGCGCCGGGTTCCCCGCGGGGCTTCCCCGCCTCGCCGAGCAGCTGACCACGTCCGAGCCTTCGCCCCGCGGCTGACGTGCCCGCCCGGAGGGGCGGAAGGGGTTCTCGGCGGACGCGACCCCGTCGGGGTCGAACTACGACGCGCCGTGCTCCTTGCGCAGCGCCGCGGCCGCCTTCACGATCGAGTGCAGCTTCGCCCGCGCCATGACGCGCGGGTACGTGATCATGCCGCAGTCGGTACTGAGGTAGATCCGGTCCGAGTCGATGTACTTCTCCGCCTTGTGGATCCCGGCGATGATCTCGGACGGCTCCTCGACCAGGTAGTTCTTGTTGCTGATGACCCCGATCCCGAGGTCCATCTTCGGGAGGTACTGCTTGTACAGCTTGAGCTCGTCCTCGGGATAGCTCGTCTGCGCCATCGACATCTCGAACGCGTCCACCTTGCAGTTCGCGATGTTCGCGATGAACTTCGTGTACGGGGAGAACCCGACGGGCGCCGGGGTCCCTCCGTGGCACGCGTGCAGGATCTTGTACGCGTCCACCCCGTCGAACATCTTGTTGATCACGTCCGTGCCCCACGACAATGCGTCCTTGTCGCCGGCCATCGCCGCGAACTCGTGGCCCAGATCGTCGAGCTGGACGTACTTCGCTCCGGCCTTCACCAGCGCCTTCAGCTCCTGGTTGAAGACGGCCGCGAGGTCGAACGCGAAGTCGCGCTGGGTCTTGTAGAACTTGTTCGCCGCGACGTACGACAGCTCGAACGCACCCATCGCCTCCCCCGTTTTCACCGGGACGTCGGTCAGCGACTGCGCGAGCTTCCAGAGCTCGTCAAAGTGGAGGTTGCCGGTGTTCTGCACCTTGCCGCTGGTCACCGCGTTCGCGATGAGCGAGCCGAACACTTCGGACGCTCCCGAGAAGCCCGGCATCTGCGACATCATGGTCAACATCGCCGCCGGCTCGGGAAGGATGGTGACCCCCGTGACGCGCTCGAGCGGGTACATCGCAAAGCTCCCGATGAACCCGTCGTAGCGGTCGTACCACATGCGGCCGTCGACGTACAGATCGAGCCCCGCCCGATGCTGGTCGGCGAGCGTTACGCCCACCGCATCGGTGTACTCTTCCCGGTACGCCGGGTCCCGACAGGCCTGCTTCCAGTCCCGGCCGCGCAGGTCGAGATTGTACCAGTTCGGGCGCGGGTAGGCGCCGACTTGGGTCGCCGGAAAGAGTTTCCCCAACAGCTTCGAGAGTTTCGCCACGATCGCTCCTGCCGCCCCCCGGCGGCGTCGGGAGGATGGTTTACAAGTTAATAATCATACCGAATTGATATATCGACAATTGCCGGACTAGGTCAGGAGGCGCGGTCGCCGAGGTGGGCGCCCTCCGCGAGGGCCCGGAGCTTCAGCAGCCCGACAGCGTGCGTGACGTTGTTGAACCCCATGAACGTCTCGAAGCCACAGTCCGTGTTGCCCCACGTGTGCTCGGGGCCGATCGCGTCGGCGACCTGATCGAGGCGCATCCGGACCGTGCGGGGATGCTCGA
>JASHQY010000153.1 GCA_030038885.1 Thermoplasmata archaeon
CCGGGTGCGGTGGGTCGAGACGATGTGCGCGCCCTCGAACGCGCAGTTCCCCCACTGATGGTCGCCGTGGTAGTGGCTGTTGACGACGAACGCGGGCGCGCGCCCCGTGAGCCGCTCGGCCGTCCGGAGGAGGTCGGCGCCGGCCATCGGGGTCAGCGTCGAGTCGAACACGACCGTCGCGCCGCCGAGGTCGACGATCCCCGAGTTGCAGAGCGCGAAGCCGTCGGGCGCCGCGAGAGCCGCGTGGACGCCGGGCGCGATCCGCTCGGTCCGGAAGTGCCGGGACGCGCGGGGGCGGGTCACGGGTCCCCGAGCGGCCCGGGGTACAAGGAGTCTCGGGCCGCGGTCTAGACCCGACCGGTCCGCTCGAGCTCGGTGAGGAGGAGCCGCTTTCCCGGCAGCGTGATCGCGAACCGTTCGCTGACCACTCGCCCCCGGTCCCATGCGTACTCGGGGTCGGTCAGCCGGCGCGCGAGCCCGTTCGCGATCAGCACGTCGAGCGTCTCGCCCGCCCGGTCGACCGTCATCGCGGGGAAGCCGGACTTCCCGAGCAGGTGGACGACCTCCTCCCGTTCGAGCCCCTCCGACGTGCCCTCCTCCTCCTCGGTCCGGTTCAACAGCTTCAGGACCTCGAGCATCTCGAGATGGAATTCGCGCGCCGCGCCGTCGGGGGTGTCGGGCACGCCCGGCGACGGGGGTCGCCCGTTCTTGAGGATATCCGTCCATCGGGGGCCCCGCCCGCGGCCAGCGGGCTTTTAGCTCGGTTCGTCCGGTACCTTCGTGGGACATGACCTGCACCTGCCGGAACCCGGCCCGCTGCCCGATCTGCAACACCCCGGTGCGGGTCCCGCTCTCGAACCTCGAGAACCAGGTCGGCGGGGCGTTCCTGGTCGAGCGGTTCGCCCGCCGCGACTCCTCGTCGTCCCGCGAGGGGCTGCGCCGCCTGATCGAGGGGTGGGCGACGTGCCCGTCCTGCGGCCACACGATCAACTACGAGCACTCCCGGTCGTGCGTCGCCGAGGCGCTCACGTCCGCCGGCGTCCCGATGAGCGAGCGCGAATCGATCCTCGCCAAGATCACGTTCCCCGAAGGGTAGCCGGCGGAGGAGCATGCCCGCGCCGGACGACTTCGTGGTGACCCCGTACGAGGTCAAGGGTCGGATCGACTACGCCCGCCTGCGCGAATTGTTCGGCACCCAGGAGCTGACGCCGGAGCTCCTCGCCCGGATCCACCGGCTCGCCGGCGGGGAGCTGCACCCGCTCTTGCGCCGCGGGATCTACTACTCGCACCGCGACCTTTTGCCGCTGCTCGACGGGTACGCGAACGGCCGCCCGTTCTTCCTCTACTCGGGGCGGGGCCCGTCCGGCCCGCTCCACACGTCCCACCTGGTCTCGTTCGATCTCTGCGTGTGGCTGCAGCGGCGCCTCGGCGTGCCGATGTACATCCAGATCACCGACGACGAGAAGTTCTGGGCGCGCGCCGGCCTCACCCGGGAGGAGACCGCGCACTGGGGTCTCGAGAACCTCTACGACATCCTCGCGCTCGGCTTCGATCCGAAGCGGACGCACGTGTTCTTCGACTCCCGCTCGATCGGGGCGCTCTACCCGCTCGCGATCCGCGTCGCGCGCAAGATCACGTACTCGAACGTGAAGGCGGTCTTCGGGTTCTCGCCGAGCACGAACATCGGGCTCGTGTTCTACACCGCGCTGCAGAGCGTGCCGTGCTTCTGGCCGTCGTGGGCGGAGGGCCGCGCGATCCCCTGCCTCATCCCGTGCGGGATCGACCAGGACCCGCACTTCCGCCTCTCGCGCGACATCGCGGAGGGGCTCGGCTACCCGAAGCCGGCGCTGATCCACTCGCAGATGGTCCCCGGCCTGCTCGGCGAGGGCGCGATGTCGACCTCCGGCCCGCGGACGGACGACGCGCTGTTCCTCAACGACCCTCCGGCCGTGGTCGAGCGGAAGCTGCGCGCAGCGTTCACGGGGGGACGCGCGACCGTCGAGGAGCAGCGCCGGCTCGGGGCGACCCCCGAGGTCTGCTCGATCTGGGCGCTGTGGCGCACCCGGTTCGCGGAGTCCGACGAGAAGTTCGACGAGGTCACGCGGACGTGCCGCTCGGGCGAGCTCCTGTGCGGGGAGTGCAAGGGCCAGTTGACCGAGCGGGTCCACCGCTTCTACGCGCAGCACGCCGCGGCGCGCGAGAAGGTCACGAGCTGGGCCGAGTCGACGATCGTCACGGCCGCGCCGAAGCCGCTCTGAGGCGGGTCTACCCGACCTCGGGGCGCGGGTCCGACGGCGGCTCGGGGCGGCGGACGTACGACCCCTCGGGTCGGGCCGGGAGCGCGCGGCCGCCGGGCAGGTCCGAGGCGCCCGCGCCTTCGACCGCGGTCAGGAGCTTGAGCATCGGCCGGAACAACGAGCGCGCGGCGCGCGCGGGATCGAGGGTGTACGCACGGTCGTACGCCGCGACCGCCTCCTCCTCCTCGCCGAGCGTCAGGAGCGAGAGCGCGAGCTCGAGCCAGCACTTCGCCTCCCGGCCCCCTTCGCGCTCGCCGGCCTCCTCGATGTGGTCGTCCCCCCGCTCCCGGGAAGAGCTGCGCGGGCCCCCCTCGGGGCCCGCCTCGTCCCGGGAGAGGACGAGCGCGCGCTCGAACGCGGCGGAGGCGCCGGTCTCGTCGCCCGATTCGGCGAGCGAGACCCCGAGGCGGTGCCAGGCGACCAGGTCGTCCGGCGTGAGCGCGACCGTCCGGCGGAAGGCGAGCGCCGCCGGGCCCCACTCCTCCCGCTGGGCGCGCGTGATCCCGAGGTGGAACCACGCCTCCGCGTTCGTCGGGGCCAACAGGACCGCCCGCGAGAGGGCGCCCTCGGCCTCGAGCGGCTGCCCGAGGTGCGCGAGGCAGATCCCGTAGTACGACCACGCGCTCGCGTCGGTCGGCTCCTCGCGCACGACGTCGCGGAACGCCCGCTGCGCGACCTCGTACTCCCGCCGGAGGAAGTGATGAACCCCGAGATCGAAGCGCTGGCTCACGGTCGGCGACCCGAATCCCCGCACCCGGCGGCGGCGGAAAAGCCTGCCGCACCATCGGCACGTTCGGGGCGGGGGCCGCTCCGTGCGGGGGTCTCGCGCGGCGGCGGCGGCTTTATATGCGGGCCGCGGCGTCCTCCGACCGAGGAATCCCGAAGCCCAGCCCCTATCGAGCGTCCCGCCCGTCCTAGTTCTGACGAGTGTTCTCTCGACGTGGGTCGCTCCGCGGTTCCCCGACCGCAAAACGCGAACCAAGAAGGCGACAAGAGATGGTGGACAAACCCCTGACGAAAGTGCGCGACCTGACGCCGAACTCGAAGCAAGTGAACGTCCTCGCGAAGGTGCTGAGCGTGGGCGAACCCAAGGAGGTCATGGGCAAGTTCGGCGACCCCCGGAAGGTCTGCGAAGCGGTCGTGGGGGACGACACCGCGGTGATCACGCTCTCGCTCTGGAACGAGCAGATCGGCACGATCGCGAAGGACGAGGTCATCCTCGTCGACAACGGCTACGTCTCGCTCGTCCGCGGGCACATGCGCCTCAACGTCGGGCGCTACGGGAACCTCTCGAAGTCGACCGAGGCGATTGCGGAGGTCAACCAGACCCTCGACATGAGCCAGCAGGAGTTCGAGAGCGAGCGCCGCTCGTTCGGCGGCGGCGGCTTCCGGGACCGGGGCAGCGGCGGATACGGGGGCGGGAGCGGCGGACGCTACTCCGGTGGCGGGCAGGGCGGCGGCCAGGGTGGCCGCGACCGGTCCGACAGCTACAAGCGCTACTAGCGCGCGCCGGACCCCGTGCGAACCCCTTCTCGCGCCCCCGGAAGTTCCGGCGGGCGCATTTGATTAAATACCGCGCCCCGCTTCGGACGCCCCGCCGATGGCCGACGAGTCCCACGAGCTGACCCTCTACGTGCAATCGAAGCGGGCGATCGCGACGTTCTACCGGGCCCCGGGGTCGGTCTCCGCCGAGACGACCGGCACGTCGCCCCGCGGCGCCCCGGTGACGTCCGGCGAGGACGCGACCCGCGGCGAGGAGGGCGTCCTGTTCCTCTCGGACGACCAGGCGCGCTGCGTCGCGCTCGCCGAGGAGACCGCGTCCCGCCGCGGCTACCACATCAAGGTCGTCGACATCGAGAAGGCCGGCCGGGTCGAGCGCCTGATCGCCGAGCACCTGCGCGGGGTCCAGACGTTCCCGGTCCTGATCTCCCCGAAGGGGAGCCGCCTGGAGGGCGCCGACCAGTTCACGGACGAGCGGCTCGCGGAGCTGATGCCGAGCGAGCTCAAGAGCGTCCGCGCGTTCACCTACTTGAAGGTCCACGGCGGGGACCTCGATCGGATCCGCGCGCTCCTGGAGACCCTCGGCGAGGTCAAGGAGCTCCACTTCCTCACGGGCGACTGGGATATCCTGGTCGTCCTCGACTTCCCCGCCCCGGCGGCGAGCAAGCGCCGCGTGCTCGATTTCGTGACCGAGCGGATCCGCGGCATCCCCGAGGTCCTCGACACGTCGACGGTCGTCCCCGAATTCTCGGTGACGAAGTTCCCGATCGCGTAACCCCCGGTCCGATCCTTTCCGCCGGACGGTCGACGGTCGGACGATCGGCCGCCGCTCGTCGGGAGGGGTCCGAGATCCCAGCGCCCGTCCCGGTCCGCGCGCGGGGGGCCGCCGTCCGCGCCGCGCCCTTCCGGGACCGGGACGCGCTCAGACGTGCCGGGCCCGGCGGCGGCGGCGCCCGGGGACG
>JASHQY010000154.1 GCA_030038885.1 Thermoplasmata archaeon
GGCCGCCGAGCTCGCGCAGCCGCAGGGTCAGGGCGTTCCGTCGTCCGTCGAGCGCCTCCGCGCGTCGTCGAGCCTCCTTGATCAGCTCGAGGACCGCGTCGCGGGTCGCCGGGCGGATCCGACCGTCGGCCGCGATCTCCTGGGCGCAGAACTGCGCGAGCCGGACGCGGTTGGCGTCGTTGTCGGGCATCGCCGTCTCGAGCAGTACCTCGTAGCCGCTCCCCGCGATCCGCGAGCGGAGCGGAGAGAGGATGCGGTGGATGTCCTGGATGTTCGCCGCCGCCACGAGAATGAAATCACACGGCACGTTGTCGACGCGGACCGCGGCCCCCCCGGATTGCGGGTTCCGGCCGGTGATCGGGAACCGCTTCTCCTGCATCGCGGTGAGGATGTGCCGCTGCAGGAACCCGAGGTGCGGCAGCTCGTCGAGGAAGAGGACCCCGTCGTGCGCCTCGTGGATCGCGCCCGCGATCACGCGCTCGTACGGCAGGGTGCCGAGCTGGGGGTGGCCGCCGTACGGGTCGTGCCGGACGTCGCCCAGGAGCTCGGTCTCGCTCGCCCCGGTCGCCATCACGAACGTGTTGCGGTCGAGCTTCACGAGGACCTTGCGCGGGCTCTCGTGCTGCAGCGTGCGGCGCCGCTCGAGCGCCCGCTGGTCGAGGACCTTCACGTGGTCGCCCGCCCGCTCGTAGGCGACGACCTCCTCGACCCCGTTCCGGAGGCGGGTCGTGCGGACCGCCTCCTGCGGGTTCCCGCCGGGCGAGGCGGTGAGCTCGAGGATCCCTCCGACGAGGTCGCGGAATGGATTGCCGCTGCCCGAGACCCCGGGGACGACCTGCTTGACGTTCCCGCACGACGGGCAGAACCGCTCGCTCGGCAGGGAGTAGAAGTTGCAGCGGGGGCACCGGTACCCGAGGCGCTCGGCGACCGACGCCGGCGCTTCGGTCGGGAGGATCATCTCGCCCTCGACCGACCGCGCGGCCTCGCGCTCGCGGTAGACCTCCTCGCGGGTCACGACCTCGATGCTCGGCCGCTCCGGATTCTCGGGATTGTGCACGACCCGCAACTCCGTGCGGGGGCGGTCGAGGTGCAGGGCGAGCGCCTGGGCGGTCATCGACTTGCCGACGCCCGGCGGCCCGACGAGCAGCAGGTGGCGGCGCTGGTAGGCGGCGATGCGGGCGATCTCGACCGCCTTCTCCTGCCCGATGACCCGTGCGAGCGGATCGGTCGGGATCGGGATGTCGGCGGTGGTCTCGATCTCGTCCACGCCGGCCGGGAGGTGGTGGGGCGGCTCGCTCGTGCTCGCGGTCACGGGATGCTCCACTAGGGGTGCCGGGGGAAAATAGGTTCGCCGCGGGTGGGGCGCCCGGGTCCGCGGCCCGGGCGCGGCCGGACGCCGGCCTAGCGGGGCCCGGTCGGGCCCCCCAGGTCCGCCTTCGTGAAGATCCGCAGCTTGTCCGGGATCTTGCCGACCGGCCCGAGCCGGGTCGCGACGACCGTTCCGATCCCCTTCTCCTGCGCGACGTCGAGCAGGCGCTGGCTCACGATCCCGTCGAACACGACGGCCTTCGCCGGGGTCGAGAGGGCCGCGATCGCCTCGAACATCTCCTTGATCGGGGCCTCCCCGACCACGCTGTCGTCCTCCCCGACGAAGAGCGCGCGGGACGCGTTCTCGACGCCCCCGAGCAGGTCGAAGTAGCGCTGGAGCTCGGGCGGCAGGGGAGCCGACGCGGCGGGAGGCGGCGGCGGGGGCGGCGGAGGCGCCCGCTGGGGCGGGGGCGGCATCCGTTCGCGCTCGCGGTCGTCCCGGCGCTGCCGGTCGGAGTTCCGTTCCTCGCGCCGTTCGTTGCGGTCGGCGCGCTCGCCCCCGTCCCCGCGGTCCTCGCGCGGCTCGCGGGTCGCTCCGGTCGACTCGAACCCGCTCATCTCGAGGTACTGGTTGATCGGGATCTTGTTCCGCAGGCACTTCAACAGCTGCTTCTGCGTGAGCTCCTCGACCTCGCTGCCGCGCGGCGCGCGGGCGACGAAGTCGAGATCCATCGTCTGCAGCATCTCGCGCAGGATCAGCTCGCCGGCGCGGTCCCCGTCCGTGAAGGCGGTGACGGTCTTGCCGCGCGAGAGGTCCTTCACGGTCTGCGGGACGCTCGTCCCCTCGACCGCGATGACGTTCTTGATCCCGCAGCGCAAAAGGTTCAGCACATCGGACCGTCCCTCGACGACGATCAGCGCGTCCGCCTGGTCGACGTTCGGGCCGGCCGGGAGGTGCTCGGGGCCGTAGGTCGTGATCTCGTCGACCTGGACGCCCTTGCGGACCGCCTCGGTGAGGTCGATCCCGACTCCCTTCGACTCCTCCTGGAGCCGCGAGAGGATCTCCTTCGCGCGGTCGACGACCTTCTGCCGCTTCGACATGCGGATGTCCTCGACGCTGACGACCTCGATCTTGGCCCGGCAGGGACCGATGCGGTCGACGGTCTCGAGCGCGGACGCGAGGATCGCGGTCTCGACCTGGTCGAGTGACGACGGGATCACGATCTCGCCCTCGCTCTTGCCCTTGCGGCTGTCGATCTCGACCTCGATCCTCCCGATGCGGCCGGACTTCTGGAGGTCGCGAAGGTCGAGCTCGTCGCCGAGCAGGCCCTCCGTCTGGCCGAAGACCGCACCGACGACGTCGGGCTTGTCGATGACTCCTTCGGCGGCGATTCGGGCTCGGACTTGGTACTTTGCGGCGCTGGGGTCGTTGGTCATGGCTCGTGTGGTTCCTGGAGGACGTCCTCCCGCACCCGCGGGAATCGCCCCGAAGGCGAGCTAGGGGCGCCGAGCGTCGCCGGGCGATGCGCCGAGCCTACGACCAACGAACGGGCGGAACATGAGTCGTGAGTCCGGGATCTCCTGGTGACGTCGGAGCGCTCCTCCGCTCGTCTCCGGGGATTGTCCTTCCGGCGCCAACATGCACCGGGGCCTATTTAACGGGCGGGGGTCGGTCCTGGCCGCGCGACGGCCCCGATCCGGGCGCTCGGTCGCGCCCGTCCTCCCCGGCCGAGAGGAAGTCGCCTGTCAAGCGCGACACTCTTTATATCGGACCCCGATAGGCCGCGTCGGAGCCCCTCCTCATGGCACGTCGCACACGCAACGCCGCCCCGGATCCGAACCCCGAAGTTCCCGTCGCGAAGACGAAGCCCGAGGACGATTTCGTCACGTCGCTCAAGAGCGACCTCGTTCGGACCCAGCAGGCCGCCGGCGCGAAGACCGGCGAGGACCTGACCCACCGGGCGAAGCTCAACCAGCGCCTCCTCCAGGACCTCTGGGAGGTCCACAACCAGTTCGAGGACATCGGCGTCCACCTCACGATCGACCCCTCGCAGACGCTGTTCGCGACGTTCGTCGAGTACCCGACGACCTGGACGTTCCGGGACAACTTCGACTTCGGCGCGGTCAAGACGATCGAGCTCGCGGACCGCTCGTCCGGCTGGGTCGGCTTCACGCTGCGCAACTGGTACTACCGGACCCCGGAGGGGAAGACGCACCTGCGCTCGATCTTCGAGTGGTGCGACGGCGAGAGCTACCACCGCTACTCCGGCTGGATGCGGATGATGAGCCAGGCGGTCCTCTACGACGCGGCCGAGGACGAGGTCGAGGTCAAGGAGCTCCACCGGATCCTCCGCGACGTGGTCGTGCAGTGGTACGGCGCCCATCTCGAGAAGACGCCGGAGAAGTTCGTCGCGCACCTGAAGGAGAAGTACCCGAAGGGCGCGTCGTACGCCAAGGAATCGTACCGCTGAGCCCGGCGACGCCCGGGCCGCGGCCGCCGGCGCCGCGCGCGCGCAAGCCTTGAAATAACCGGGTCGGCCTGCGACCCGCCCGGAACGCGACGGAGGGGCCCGGCCTTAGGGCCGGGCACGGGCCGGTGCGTCGTGGGAGGCGTGGTGGCTCCGGGGTTGCGCGAGCATCTGGTCGCCTACTTCGAGGAGCACCATCGGCTCGTCGAGGCCGGGGCGCTCCAGTTGCTCCTGACCAACCACCAGCCGCTGCTCGTCTCCCGCGAGCTCGTCGAGGCGCCGGGGGATGGGTCGCCGTTCGTGACGGTCGAGATGGTCGAGCGGGTGCTCGCCCTGCGGACGCCGCGGCCGCCGGAACCCGCCGGACTGCGCGATGCGGCCCGCTCCCCGGACGTGCGGGTCGAGCGGCCGTTCGCGGTCCTCCAGGAGGGGTTCGTCGGGCCGCCCGTGGGGTCCGACGCGCTCGCAGCGTACTCGAGCCTCTTCCGCTCGCGCTACCGCGCGCTCGCCCGATTGCTCCGCGGCCGCCCCGAGCTCGGGAACCTCCGGCCGACGTCGGCCCTGCGACCCGGGGACGGTCCCGCGTCGGTGATCGGCCTCGTGCGCGAGGTCCGCACGACCGCGAAGCGCCACCACGTGGTCCTCACGATCGACGACGACGCCGGCTCGGTCGAGGTGCTCGTCCCGCAGGACTCGCCGGCCGCGCAGCAGACGTTCCTCCCCGACGAGGTCGTCGGGCTCAAGCTCCAGTTCGCCCGCGAGCCCGGGAAGCTGCCGCGCGCGCTCGCGGTCGAGCGGCCGGACGTTCCGGCGACCCGCGCGGTGGGACGGGCCTCCCGCCGGCGGCGCGCGATCTTCCTCTCCGACCTCCACGTCGGCAGCCGATCGTTCCTCGCGGACAGCTGGGGTCACCTCGTCGACTTTCTCCGCGGCCAGGGGCCGCAGTCGGAGGTCGCGGACGAGATCGACCACGTCGTGGTCGCCGGCGACCTCGTGGACGGGATCGGCGTCTACCCGAACCAGGAACACGACCTCGCGATCGCCGACGTGGTCGAGCAGTACGCGGAGCTCGGCCGGCGGCTCGCCGAGCTCCCGTCCCGGCTCTCGATCGTC
Source organism: Thermoplasmata archaeon (assembly GCA_030038885.1). GTDB lineage: Archaea > Thermoplasmatota > Thermoplasmata > Lutacidiplasmatales > UBA184 > Lutacidiplasma. The sequence continues at coordinate 4,890 of JASHQY010000154.1, forward strand.
GTCGTCCCAGGGAACCACGACGCGGTCTGCCCCGCCGAGCCGCAGCCCGCGCTGCCCCCGGCGCTCCGGGCGTCGTTGCCCGAGAACGTCCACTCGCTCGCGAACCCGTCGACGTTCTCGCTCCACGGGGTCGTCGTCGAGGCGTACCACGGCCGCTCGTTCGACGACCTGATCCCCGCGCTCCCGGGGACCGCGTACGCGCGCCCGACCGAGGTCATGAAGCGGATGATCCAGATGCGGCACCTCGCCCCGATCTACGGCGACCGCACGCCGCTCGCCCCGCTCCCGCGGGACGGGCTCGTGATCGACCCCGCGCCCGACATCCTCGTCACGGGCCACGTCCACACCTACGGGGCCGACCGGTACCGCGGGGTGCTCCTCCTGAACGTGTCGACCTGGCAGGCCGAGACCGAGTACCAGCGGATGCGCAACATCGCGCCGGTCCCGGCCCGGGCCGCGGTCGTCGACCTCTCGAACCTCGACCTCGTGAGCCTCGACTTCTCCGGCGGGGATCCGGTGCGCGTCGGGGCGGCCGGATGAGCCCCTACCCGGCCGACCCGGAATGGGCCCGCGGGCCGGCCCGCCTCGTGCTCACGACGTACCCGACCCGGGAGCGGGCGCTCGCTGCGGTCGCGGGCGCGGTCCGCCGTCGCCTCGCGGCCTGCGGCAACGTCGTGCCGGTCGACTCGGCCTACTGGTGGAACGGCCAGCTCGAGAGCGCGGCCGAGGCGCTCGTGCTGTTCAAGACCGTCCCGAAGCGCGTCGGGGCGCTGTTCGCCTACCTCGCGAGCGACCATCCGTACTCGGTCCCCGAGATCGTCGAGCTCGATGTGCCGCGCGCGGCGCGGTCGTACCTCACCTACCTCACGTCGACGCTCGACCGCGCGTCGCTCCCCCCGCCGCGGGGCCGCCGCGCTAGGCGTCCGGGAGCACCGCGAGCCCGGGGAGCTCGAGCCCCTGGACGAACTCGAGCGACGCCCCGCCGCCGGTCGAGATGAACCCGAACGCGCCCAGGACGCCGAGCTCTTCGGCGGCCCGCTGCGAGTCCCCGCCGCCCGCGACGTGGTGGCCGGGGATCCCGGTCAGCGCCCCGAGCACCTCCCGCGTGCCGAGCGCGAAGCGCGGGTCCTCGGTCTGTCCGAGCGGTCCGTTCCAAAAGACCGTCCGCGTGCCGGCGAGCGCCGCCCGGAACCGCGCGCGGGTCGCGGGGCCGATGTCGTGCGCCGCCGCGTCCGGCGGGATCGCCTCGACCGCCGCGACCTCGGGGCCGGCGCCGCCGGGTCGGTCGACCACGAGATCGCTCGGGAGCACGAGCGTCGTGCCCGCGGCCGCGGCCCGGGCCGTGAGCTCGTGGACCGCGGGCAGTAAGGTCGCGTCCATCGGGCTCGTCCCGGTCGCGTGGCCCTCGGCCGCGAGGAACGGGAAGGCGAGCGCGCCGCCGATCAGGATCGTATCCGCCCGGCCGCAGAAGCTCGCGAGGAGCGGGAGCTTGTCGGCGACCTTCGCGCCGCCGATGAGGACCGCGTAGGGGTGCGCCGGGTCGACGACCAGCGGGGTCAATTCCCGCACCTCCCGCTCGACCAGGAGCCCCGCGACCGACGGGAGGCGCTTCGCGACGCCGACGGTCGACGCGTGGGCGCGGTGGAGCACCGCGAACGCGTCCTGGACGAACACCTCGCCGAAGCGCGCGAGCTCCCCCGCGAACGCGGGGTCGTTCGCCTCCTCGCCCGGATGGAACCGGAGGTTCTCGAGCATCAGGAACTGCCCGTTCTCGACGCGCGCGGACAATTCGAGCGCGTGGATCCCGACGAGGTCGTCGGCGAGCGGGACCGGCTGCCCGAGCAGCGAGCTGAGCCGTCGCGCGATCGGCTTCAGGGAGAGCCGGGGATCGCGCTGACCGTGCGGGCGGCCGAGGTGGGTCGCGAGGACCGTGCGCGCCCCGGCGGCGCGGAGGTGGTTGAGCGTCGGCAGCGCCTCCCGGATCCGCCAGTCGTCCGCGATCTGGCCGGTCGCGTCCTGGGGGACGTTGAAATCGACGCGCAGCAGCACGCGGCGGCCCCGCAGCGCGACGTCGCCGATCCCGCGCTTCGCCATGGCGTCGGGGGAGGACCGCTCGGCTATGAAGATTGGGCCGCGTCGGCCGCGGCCGGGCGGCGGAGGCGCTCGACGACCGCCCGCGTCCGCGGCAGGTCGATCCCGTGCGCGGCCGCGACCCGCACGATCTCGCCGGAGATCGCGTCGACCTCGGTCGGTCGGCCCCGCTCGCGGTCCTGGAGCATGCTCGAGCGGTTCTCGGCCGTCGCGCGGACGATCCGCTCGAGCGCGCGGTCGGCGACCTCGTCGGAGAACTCCACGCCCGCCGCGCCGGCCGCCCGCTGGGCCTCGCGCAGCAGCGCGACCGCCTCCTCCCGGAACGGGCTCTCCCGGAGGCGGCCGTTCGTCACCCGGTGGAGCGCCGTCACCGGATTGATCGCGGCGTTCACGATCGCCTTGCTCCAGAGCTCCCGGTCGAGGTCGTCGACCAGCCGCACCGCGAGCCCCGCACGCGCGAACGCGTCCCGAAAGAGCGCGGTCGCCCCGGCCGCGGGCCCGCCCCCGGCGGGGTCCCGGAGCACGATCTCGCCGGCCCCGGCCTGGCGCACCACGCCCGGTCCGACCAGCGTCGCGGGGATCGAGCTGACCGCGCGCACGAGCGCGGACGTCGGGTCCGCACCGGAGGCCGCGCGGAGCGCGGCCACGACCGGCGGCTCGATGTGGAGCCCGTTCTGGGGGAGCAGCGTCGGCACGGGTCGCGGAAACCGGCGGCCGAGCGCGGTCGCCGCCGCCGCGAGGTCGAACGTCTTGACGGTCAGGAGGACCGCGTCGGGGGGCGATGCGTCGGCGAGATCGGCGAGCGCGGTCGGGTGGAACGTTCCTTCGTCCGTCCCCGTGACCCGCAGCCCGTGCGCTCGGATCGCGGCGGCGTGCGCGGGCCGCGCGGTGAGCTCGACCGAGTACCCCGCGGCGGAGAGCCGTGCGGCGAGCACCGACCCGACCGCGCCGGCGCCGAGCGTCAGGATCCTCACGCGGGTCCCCCGGGGGCTCACCCGAGGCGCCGCACGAGCGTCGCGAGGGCGGGGTCCTGCCCCCAGTCGCGCTTCAGGAGCTCGAGCAGCCGTTCGTAGTAGCGGACCTGCTCGCGCGCCTGACGCACCTTCAGCACGAGGTACTCCTCCTCCCGCCGGGCGCGCGCGACCTCGGCGACGAGCTCCTGCTCGGTCGCGAGCAGGGCCTCCTGCCTAGCGGCTGTGGATTCCACTAGGCGTCGTGACACGGGCGATCTCCGGCCGTGGGATCGGTCGCGCGAGGTCGAGCAATGCCTCGGCGGCCAGCCTCAGGTGCGCGAGGTCCTGGCGGACCCGGCGGAGGCGGAGCTCGAGCTTGCGTCGGTGCTCCCGGACCTCGGCCAGGGAGCGCTCGAGGACCTCCATCCTCCGCTGCCAATTGTCGCGCTCCTGAACGTTCGCGAGCGCGGACTCCACGTCGACCATCGGACGCCGCACCGCCGCTGCGGAGAATCAAGGTTTCGCTCCCGGGGGCGATGGCCGCCCGGCCCGTTTTAACCCCCCCGCGCGCTGGGGCGGTCAGAAGGGATCGCGAGATGAGCTCACTCGGAAAGGTCGCCGTGCTCGGCGCCGGGAACATCGGAGGATCGCTCGCCCAGCGCCTCGCGGAGCTCGACGTCGCCCGCGAGGTCGTCCTCGTCGACATCATCGACGGACTCCCGCAGGGCAAGGCGCTCGATCTCCAGGAGTCCGCGCCGATCCTCGGGTTCGCGACGCGGGTCAGCGGATCGACGTCGCTCGACGCGCTCGCGGGGGCCGACGTGGTCGTCGAGACGGCCGGCCTCGCGCGCAAGCCCGGGATGAGCCGCTCGGACCTGCTCGGGAAGAACGCCGCGATCGTGCGTGGCCACGCCGAGGCCGTCCGTCGGTACGCCCCGAACGCGGTGGTCGTGGTCGTCACGAACCCCGTGGACGTCATGACCTACTACTTCCGTCAGGTCAGCGGCCTCCCGGCCGCCCGGGTCTTCGGGGAGTCGGGGACCCTCGACACCGCGCGGTTCCGGACCTTCGTCGCCGAGGCGCTCCACGTCGCGCCGCGCGACGTGACCGGCTTCGTCCTCGGCACGCACGGCGACACGATGGTCCCGATCCTCTCGCTGACGAGCGTCAGCGGCGTCCCGCTCGCGAAGCTCCTCCCGGCGGAGCGGATCGCCGCGATCGTCGAGCGGACGAAGCAGGGCGGCGGAGAGATCGTGAACCTCCTCAAGTCCGGCAGCGCGTTCTACGCGCCGACCGCCTCGCAGGCGGAGCTCGTCACCGCGATCGCGACCGATGCCCACCGGCTCGTGCCGGTCGCCGCGCACCTCGCCGGCGAGTTCGGCGAGACGGACGTCTGCGTCGGCGTTCCGGTCGTCCTCGGGCGCGAGGGGATCGAGCGGATCGTCGAGATCGACCTCACGGCCGGCGAGCGGGCGGCGTTCGCGGCCAGCGTCGCCGCGGTCCGCTCCGACCTCGAGATCCTCGCGAAGGGCGCGGGATAGGGGGGTGGGCGATGGCGGAGGAATCGACCCCCGCGCCGGCGCCGGTCGAGTACGTCGAGATCAAGCGGCGCCTCGGGACCCTCCGCTACGCGACCGACTCGAAGGACCACGCGCACATCACGGTCCGGCCCGAGATCTGCGCGCGGTGCCCCCACTCGTTCTGCACGTTCGCGTGCCCCGCGCAGTGCTACCAGCGGATCGAGGGGCGCCTCGTCTTCCGCTACGAGGACTGCATCGAGTGCGGCGCCTGCGACATCGCCTGCGACCAGGGCTCGGTCACCTGGACGCTGCCCCGGGGGCCGTACGGCGTCCGCTACGCCTACGGATAGGGCCGTCGTCGGGTCCGGCGGACCCCGCACCGTTCCATTGAACGCGCAGCTTAAAGCCCCCGCCGGGGCGTCGCGGAGGGCGGAGCGCATCCACGACGCCGCCGGCGACGACCGCCCCCGATCCGACCCTCCTGTTCCCCTACCGGGTGCGCCCCGGGCAGGAATCGATCCTGCGCGAGGTCAACGACCTCATCGGGCGGGGAGGTCCGCTCCTCGTCAACGCGCCGACGGGGAGCGGCAAGACGGTCGCGACGCTCGCACCGCTGCTCGAGCACGCGATGCGCGCCGACCACCGGGTCCTCTACCTCGTCCGGACCCACGCTCAGGAGGTGCAGGTCCTCCACGAGGCCCGCACGATCGCCCACCGGCTCGAGCAGCCGCTGCTCGCGGTCGGCCTCCAGGGGCGCGCGGGCCGGTGCTTCCTCCTCGAGAACGTCGCCGAGGTGAAGGGGGCCACCGCGGAGGAGCACGGCAAGCTCTGCGCCGACCGGAAGCGGGCGACCGAGCGCGCGCTCAAGGGCGAGCAGCCGCTCGCGCCCCCGACCGAGCTGCCCGAAGGCGGGGAGATCGACCTGACCGACCTCGACGGGTGCCCGTACTACGCCCGCGTCCTTCAGTCCGACCTCGACGGCCTGGTCGAGCGGTTCAGCGCGAAGCTCCCGAACCCGACCGAGTTCGAAGCGTACTGCCGCGAGGAGAACCTGTGCCCGTACGAGCTCTCGAAGCTGCTCGTCCCCCGGGCCCGGCTCGTCACGGCCCCGTACGCGTTCTTCTTCCATCCGCACATCCGCCGCTCGCTCTTCGACTGGCTCGCGGTCGGTCCCGAGCGGATCGACCTCGTGGTCGACGAGGCCCACAACCTCCCGAACCACCTGCGCGAGCTGACGACCGTCGCGCTGCCGCAGGAGTCCGTGCGCCGGGCGCGCGCGGAGGTCGCCGAGCGCGGGGACTTCCAGCTCCCCGAGGGACCGAGCGCGACCCGGTTCTTCGACATCGTCGGGGCGGCGGTCGAGGAGCTGATCCAGGCGCTCGCCCGCGAGGACGACGCGGTCCTGCCGCCCGGGGTCTTCGAGGACGCGCTCCTGACCGCGCTCGGGGGGACGAGCCACCGGCTCGACACCTGGCTCGGCGCGCTCGCGACCTGGGGGGAGAACCTCCGGGAGGAGCGGCGCCGCGAGCGGCACCTGCCGCGCTCGTGGGTCCACACGGTCGCGCTCACCCTGCTGTCCTGGCCGCAGCTCGAGCCGCCCGCGTACGTCAAGCTCGCGACGCGGCTCCCGCGGCCCGCGCTCGAGGCGTACTCGCTCGATGCGTCGGTCCCGGCCGCCCCGATCCTCGACTGCCACCTCTCGGTGCACATGTCCGGCACGCTCGCGCCGCTCGAGGAGTACCGGGACTCGCTCGGTCTCGGCGCCTCGGCGCGTCTGCTCGACGTGCCGTCGCACTTCCCCCCCGAGAACCGCAAGTTCCTCTACGACCCGACCGTCTCGACCCGGTACGAGGACCTGCGGGCGGACCCGCGCGCGATCGGGCGGCTCGCCGACCGCTTGGTCGAGATCCTCCAGTGCCTGCCGGTCAAGACCGCGGTCTTCTTCCCGAGCTTCGAGCTCATGCAGCGGGTCCTCGAGGCCGGCCTCCAGTCGCAGCTGCCCGGCAACGTCTTCATCGAGTACGCGAAGCTCCCGATGGGCGACCTCTGGCGGTCGATCGAGGGGTGGAAGAAGGACCCCGAGGGGACCGTCCTGCTCGGGGTCGCGGGCGGCCGCCTCTCCGAGGGGATCGACTACCCGAACCAGGAGCTCGAGGCGGTGGTCGTGGTCGGGATCCCGTACCCCCGACCGAGCGCGAAGCACGAGGCGCTGCGCCAGTTCCTCGACGCCGCGACCGGCCGCGGCTGGGAGTACACGGTCGAGGCCCCCGCGGCGCGGGCGATCCTGCAGGCCGTCGGCCGCATGATCCGCTCGGAGCACGACCGGGGGATCGCGATCGTCCTCGACCGGCGAGCGCCCTTGTTCGCGAAGAGCCTTCCCGGGCTCGAGCCGATCGGCCACCTCGCCGCGACGACCCACGCGTTCTACGGCCGTCGGGCGCGCTGGTCGCGCACCGCGAGCCGCTCGCCCGGGACCGGCGCGCCGGACGGAACGACGGTCCCCGGTCCAAATCCATAAGAGGGCGAACGCCGGCTCCGCCCCCGTGATCATCACCCGCACCCCCCTGCGCGTCAGCTTCGCGGGCGGCGGGACCGACCTCCCCTCGTTCTACCGCGCGTACGGCGGCGGGGCGGTCGTGAGCGCGGCGATCGACAAGTTCGTCCACGTCCTCGTGAACGAGAAGTTCGACCGCTCGATCCGCGTCGCGTACTCGCGCACGGAGAACGTCGACCGGCTCGAGGACCTGCAGCACGGGCTCGTCCGCGAGGCGATGCGGGCGACCGGCGTGCGGGAGGCGCTCGAGATCCACACGATCGCGGACATCCCGTCCGAGGGGACCGGCCTCGGGTCGTCGTCGAGCCTCACGGTCGGCCTCCTGAACGCGCTCTACGCGTTCCGCGGCCAGCTGAAGGACCCGGCGGAGCTCGCCCGCGAGGCCTGCGAGATCGAGATCGACAAGCTCGGGGGCACGCTCGGCAAGCAGGACCACTACATCGCGGCGTTCGGCGGGGTCCAGCACTTCGAGTTCCGCCCGGACGATTCCGTCCGCCAGACCCCGCTGCCGCTCGCGAACGTCGACCGCGAGGCGCTCAGCGACCATCTCTCGCTCTTCTACACGGGGATCACCCGCCCCGCGGGCCGGATCCTCTCCGAGCAGGACGCGCGCACGGGGGAGAACCGCGACGCGCTCCTCCGGATGCGCGCGCTCGCGGACGCGGCGCGCTCCGCGATCCTCGCGCACGACTGGGCCCGGCTCGGCCAGGTGCTCGACGAGGGCTGGCAGCTCAAGCGGGGGTTCGCGCCGGGGATCACGAACCCCGAGATCGACCGCCGCTTCGAGGCCGCGAAGGCGGCCGGCGCGTTCGGCGGGAAGGTCACCGGGGCGGGCGGTGGGGGATTCCTGCTCCTCGTGCACCCGCCGGAACGCAGCCGTCAAATAGCGGACGCCCTGTCGCCGATGACGCGGCTCCCGGTGCGGATCACGTCCGAGGGATCGCGGATCCTGGGTATCCACCGATGACGGACTCCCCGGGACTCGAGGCGTTCGCCCGCGGGTACCTCGCGGAGGCCCGGGCGGCGCTCGCCGAACCGTACCTCCTCGAGGGGGTCGGCCGGATCGTCCCGATCCTCCTGCGCGCCCGCGCGTCGGGCCGGACGGTGTTCTTCTTCGGCAACGGGGGCAGCGCGTCGACCGCGTCCCACTTCGTGGTCGACCTGAGCAAGGTCGCCGCGCGCGGCGACGGGCCGCGGATCCGCTGCGTCGGCCTGAGCGACAACATCCCGAGCCTGACCGCGTGGGGCAACGACACCGAGTACTCGCGGATCTTCTCCGAGCAGCTCAAGATCCTCGCGCAGCCGGGCGACGTCGCGATCGCGCTGTCCGGCAGCGGGAACTCGCCGAACGTCCTCGCGGGGGTCCGCGCGGCGAAGGAGCTCGGGGTCACGACGATCGGCCTCACCGGGATCGGCGGCGGGCAGCTGAAGGACCTCGCGGACGTCGCGGTCGTCGTCCCCTCGAACAGCATGCAGCACACCGAGGACGTGCACGTCCTGATCCTCCACCTCCTCACGGCGTACCTGCGGGACGCCGGCCCGATCTCCCGGCGATGATCGTTCGGGTCCAGGACTACATGGTGCTCGAGGTCGAGCACCTGCGCGACGCGACGACCGTCCGCGAGGCGATCGAGCGGCTCTCCCGGAGCCGGCACCACGGCCTGCCGGTGACCGACGCGGCGATGAAGCTCGTCGGGTTCGTGAGCGCGAAGGAGCTCCTGCGGCACGCGGGCGAGGGCGCGACCCCGCTCGCGCGGATCATCCGGCCCGGCACGTACACCGCGAGCCCCGACACCGGGCTCGACGACGCGGCGCGGATCATGTTCCGCTTCGGCCTCCGCGACCTGCCGATCATCGACGCCGAGGGGCGGCTTTGCGGGATCCTCTCGAACCTCGACATCGTCCGCTCGCACTTCGAGCGCGCGTCGCCGGCGAAGGCCGACACGCTCCGCACGCTCCTCAGCGAGCGCTACGGGATCCCGTTCTCGTTCCACCGGGGCCTCGTGCCGATCGAGTGCCTGACCCCGACCCAGTGGAAGGTCTTCGAGGACGAGCTCGCCGGGCGCCGCTACGAGCTCGAGCGCGGGTTCGCGGAGCCGGTGCTCGTCGTGCAGAAGGGCGACGCGTGGATCCTCGTCGACGGCCACCACCGGGCGCTCGCGGCGCGCGAGATGGGGCTCCGCCAGCTCCAGGCGTTCATCCTCACGAGCGACCGGCCGGACGAGTTCGCCCGGGCCCAGACCGGATTCGAGCGGCTCGCCGCGGAGCACCACCTCCGCACGATCGACGACATCGAGATCGACCAGTCCGCCCAGCACCCGCTGATCGAAGTGACGACCCAGCTGCTCCGGCGGTTCGAGACCGGGGCCACCCGGCAGCCGTCCTCCGCGCCGTGACCCCGGCGGCCCGGCGCGGGCGTCGGTCGGTACCTCCTGAATAAGAGCGGGACCGCCGTCCCCGGCGCGGAGGGTCCGTGCCGTTCCCCTTGCCTCCGCTCGACGTGACCGGGTCCCTCGCCGCGTTCGTCGTGATCGCGGTCGCGATGGTCGTCGTGACGATCGTGGTCTTCGGGCTCGCGCTGCCGACGCGCGGGCGCCCGCCCCTCGTCACGCAGCTCGCGCTCGTCCTCGCGGTCATCGGCGGGGGCAACGTGCTCCTGCTCGCGCTCGTCTTCGTCTTCCTGAGCACGAACGGCACCTCGGCCTGGACGTTCGTCCTGCTCGCGTTCAACTTCATGATGGTCGGACCCGCCGGCCTCTGGTTCATCGGGCTCGTGATCTTCCAGGACCGTCGGGTGGACCGGACCGCGTGGTGGTTCCCCCTCGGGCTCGCGGTCGTGACGACCGGCTCCGAGGTCCTGATGGGGTTTTTGTTCGCGCTCGGCGGGGAGACGACCGCGCTCCCGGTCGTGCCGACCCTCGCGCTCGGCGTCTCGTCCGTCTGGTTCTTCTGGTCGATGGCCGCGATCATGGCGGCCCTGATCGCCTGGGCCCCGCTCTCCCGCCTCGAGCGGAACGGGCTCGCGGCCCTCACGCTCTCGGCGGCGCTCGGACCGTGGGTGACGTCGTATCCGATCGTCGGGGGGATCGCGATGGCCGTGCTCATGGGGGCGTTCTTCCTGCTCCTCGTCCGCGCGCTCGCCCGCCCCGGCGGGACCGGGCCGCGCCCGATCGGGTTCCTGATCGGCCTCACGCTCGCGTTCTTCGCGATGGCCTCCGCGGGCCTCGCGCTGGCCGCCTCGGACGGGGCGGTCGCCGCGGTCCTTTCCTACGGCAGCGTCACCGGCGTCGTCATGACCGCCGAGATCGCGGGACTGATCCGGCGGTACTGGGTCGGGTCCCCCGAGGAGCCGTGGTTGCGCCGGCACTTCTCGGACGACGACGAGCCCGCCGGCCTGGCCCCGGGCCCGAGCGTCGCGCCGCCGCTCGCGGACGGAGCTCGGGCCGAACCGGTCGCCGCGCCGGAGAGCTGAGTTCAAGGGCCGCCGGCGGCGGACGCGGGGCGCCTCCGATTCGTACAACACGCATATCAACCGCGTCCAGGTCCGACCGCCGTCAGGGGGGACTCCGTGGCCGACGTGCGGACGCGCCA
>JASHQY010000019.1 GCA_030038885.1 Thermoplasmata archaeon
GGCCGGCGGCCCCGGCGCCGAGGATCGCGACGTCGGCCGTGCGCCGCACGGGCGGCGCGGACGGGGGCGCGGGCGCGTCGGGAACCGCGCCGAACCCCGCCAGGCGACGGACGACGCGGTGGTACGTCCGCGTCGCCCAGGCGGGTCGGCGGAAGCCGTGGAGCGTGTCGATCCCGCCGGGGAAGATGAAGTCGAGCGCGCCCAGGAGGTCGAACCGGGGCGACGGCCAGGAGTTCTCGGTCGTGACGACGTCGCCCGCGCGCGGAAGGTAGCGGCACGCGCGGACGTTCGGCTGGCCGTTCACCCGCACGAGGCAGCCGGTGCAGTAGCCGCTCCCGCAGAACGGCCCCCGGGGTCGGTGGTAGCGGATCGACCGCTGGAGCGCGGGCCACCGGCCGCGGGCGAGCGCGAGCAGGAGCGTCTCCCCGCCGCGCACGGTCCGAGGCGATCGATCGAAGCGGATCGGGCGCTCCGGGGCACCGGCCATTGCGAGGACCGGCGGTCACGCTCCCGCCGGCTATTTAGGGGGAGCCCCGCGCCGGCCGGCGCGCCCGCGGCCGTCGGGGCCCGGGGGCCCCGGCGCTCAGCGGTGGCTATATAGATAGCCAGAGCTCCGCCCTCGCATCCATGCGGAGCACCGGCGGTTTTCACGGGCGGAGGATCCAGAAGACCGGCGGCTCGACCTTCATCATCTCGCTGCCGAAGAACTGGGTCGTCGCCCGCGGGCTCGGCGCGGGGGACACGCTGTTCTTCACCCCGCGCGCCGACGGGTCGCTCACCGTCTTCGCCGAATCCGGGGAAGCGACCGAGACCGAGCGCCGGATCGTCGCGGTGTCGAACGACCTCGAGGTCGAGCACCTCTTCCGCCGGCTGATCGCGGAGTACATCGCCGGGTACCCGCTCCTCGAGATCCGGACCCCGGGGCGCATGAGCGCCCGCACCCGCGAGGTGATCCGGAGCTTCGCGCAGCGGATGATCGGGCCCGAGATCATCGAGGAGACCGCGGAGGCCGTCATCCTCCAGGACGTCGTCGGCCAGAACCCGCTCCCGATCCCGTCGGTCATCCGGCGGATGCACCAGATGGTGCGCGCGATGCAGGCGGACGCGATGGCGGCGTTCAAGTCGCGCGACGCGTCGTTCGCCCGGGACGTCATCGAGCGCGACTGGGAGGTCGACCGATTGCACTGGTTCCTCGAGAAGCAGGTGACGAGCGCGCTGCGCGACGCGCGGATCCTCGTGAGCCTCGACCTCTCGCTGCCGGAGTGCTCGACGTACCTGCTCGCGTCGCGCGTGCTCGAGCGGATCGCGGACCACGCGGTCCGGATCGCCGAGACCGTGACGATCCTCGGGAAGGAGCGGACCCCGGAGCGCCTGGTCGTCGAGCTCGACCGGATGGCCGCGTCCGCCGAGAGCGCGCTCACGGACGCGCTCGACAGCCTCGACTCCCGGGACATCGAGAAGGCGAACGCGGTCGTCGACGCCGCGAAGCGGATCACGCGCGAGCGCGACCACGTCCTGCACGAGCTCACGACGAAGCGCGGCAGCCTCGCGATCGGCCTCGCCTACGTCCTCGAGAGCCTCGAGCGGGCCGCGTTCTACGCGAGCGACCTCGCCGAGATCGCGATCAACCGCGCGGTCGAGTCGCCGCCGCGCGCCGACGACGCGGCCCCGGTCGGGAAGCTCGCGATCGAGCGCTCGACCGCGTAGGCGGCGGGGGGCCGGGCCCGGTCACCGGCCCGCGCCACCGGAGGGTCCGATCGCGGCCCGCACGAGCTCCCCGAGCTCCTCCGCGGTCGGGACCCGCGGGTTCGCGAGCACCGCGGGCGATCGTTGGGCGTGCGCGACGATCCGCGCGCGCGCGGTCTCGAGGCGCGCCGGATCGGCCCCGGCGGCCCGGAGCGTGGCGGGGAGGTGCGCGGTCTCGGCCAGGCGCCGGTACCGGAGCGAGAGCCCCATCGGGTCCCGTCCGCCCTCGACCGGTGGCGCGACCGCAGCCGCGAGCGCCTCGAGGCGGTCGCGCGCCGACGGGTGGTCGAACTCGAGCGCGAGCGGGAGGAGGATCGCGAGCAGGCGTCCGTACGGGAGGCCGGTCGGGGCCGCCAGCGCGCGGGCGAGCGCATGCGCGACCCCGCGCTGCGCGTTCGACGCCGCGAGCCCGGCGCCGGTGGCGGCGTAGTGCAGCGCCGACCGTGCGTCCGGGTCGTCGCTCCACCGCAGCGCGTGCGGGAGGCGGCGGACGACCGTCGCCGCCGCGTCGACCGCGAGCGCGTCCGAGAACGGGTTCGACCACGCCGAGAGGTACGCCTCGGTCGCGAGCCCGAGCGTTTCGAACGCCCCGTCCGCGACCTGGTCGGTCGAGAGCCCGGCCGCGAGCGCCGCGTCGACGAGCGCCCACTCCGGGACGAGCGCGCGGTGCGCGAGCTCGAGGGGTTCGTCGTCGGGGCCGACGAGGTCGGCGGTCCAGCTCGCCTCCGCGCCGCTGCCGCTCGTCGTCGGGAGGGCCGCGAGCCGGGTGCGCGGAGGGTCTGGGAACTCCTCGAGCGTCGTCAGCCGCTCGAGCTCCAGCTCGGGCCGCTCCGCCCAGAGCCGTGCCGCCTTCGCCGCGTCGAGGGTCGCGCCCCCGCCCACCGCGACCAGCCAGTCGGGGGCGTAGGCGACGATCCGCTCCTTCAGGGCGCGGACCGCCGCGCGGCCGTGCGGCGCGGGGGGAGCGGGGTCGATCTCGACGTGGGTCTCGGACTTCGCGAGCTCCTCCTCCACACGGCGCGCCGCGACCCCGCGCGCGAGGCTCGGATCGACGACGAGGAGCGCGCGCCGGGCCCCGAGCCCGCTCAGCTGCTCGACCGCGCCCGGTCCCCACGCGATCCGCGGAGCGGTGAAGAAGGCCGTCATCGTCCCCCGGCGTCCGAGGCCGCCTACGCCGGGGGACCTTCGCGGCACCGCCGGCACGCGCCGGTCGCCGAGAACGCGATGCCGTCGACGCTCCAGCCGTCCGGGTGCCGGGCCGCGAGCTCGGTCAGCACGTGCCGGTCGAGCTCGGTCAGCTCGATCGCCTGGATCCGTCCGCAGTTGCGGCAGACGATGTGGGCGTGCGGGTCCTCGGCCAGATCGACCCGGACCGCGGGCTCGGGCGGGGGGGGCGGCATCCGCCGCGGTACCGGGGAACGGGTCCGCCTCCCCGGCACGTGGGGTCGAACGGTGCGGGTCGGACGAGCCATCGGGGCGAGCGACCGCGCCGTCGTATTTAGGCGGGCGGACCACCGCCGAGAGGCCGCGTCCCGCCGATCGTCCGAGGGCCGAGGGCCCGCCGGGCCGGTGCCGGGCGAAAGGCTGAAGCGCGCGCTCGCGCCGCCGGGTCCGTGACCGCCGCGGGAGGGACGTCGTTTCCCTCCCCGCACACCCGGGTGGGCGTGGGAGGAGTGCTGATCCGGGAGGGTCGCGCGCTCGTGAATCGGGCGGTCTATCGCACGCGGTTCACGATCCCGAGCGGCTACGTAGAGCGCGGCGAAAGCCTCGAGACGGCGCTCGTCCGGGAGTTCGAGGAGGAGACCGGCGTGACGGTCCGGGTCGGGCGCCTCCTCCTGACCCGGCACAAGGTCATCGACCCCGAGCAGACCGACGTCTACTTCGCGTTCGCGCTCGAGCCGGTCGCGGGCGAGCCGAGCGCCCGGCCGCCCGAGATCGCGGAGGTCCGGGAGGTCGCGCTCGCGGACGCCGAGCGGGCCGACTGGATCTCGGAGCTCTCCCGCATCGCGATCCGGCTCGCCGGCGTTCCCGGGGCCGGCTGGGCCCGCTCCGGTTGGAAGGGCGGTGAGGTGCCGGGGCTCGAGACCGAGGCGTACCATCCGTAGCGCGGGGTCGATCGCCCGGCCGGCCCGAACGCCCTCACAGCCAGAGCGCCATCAGCACCTCGTCGACCGGGTGACCCTCGAGGATCACCTCGCCGCGAAGGCGCGCTTCTTCGACGAACCCGAGCTTCCGGTAGAGCGCGATCGCGCGGTCGTTCGTCGCGAAGACCCCGAGCTTCACCTTCCGGATCCCGACGCTCCGGGCCCACTCGAGCCCGGACCTCAGCAGCGCCTCGCCGATCCCCCGCCCGCGGAACTCCTTCCGGAGCGCGATCCCAAGGGTGGCCGTATGCTCGTTCTTCTTCCAGACTCCCCGTTGGAGGCCGGCCCCACCGACGAGCTGCCCATCCTGCTCCGCGACGAGCCAGAGCGTCCGGAGGGGATCGGCGTCCCGGAACTGGGTCCGTACCTCCTCCACCGTACGGGCGAGCCGCTCGGTCATGAGGTAGATCCGCTCGGCACCGATCGCGTTCCACAGCTCGACGTGGGCTTCCGCATCCTCGGGCTGCGCCCGCCGTAGCAGCACATCGCCCCCGTCGGGTCGGTGAAAGGTCGCCGGGAGGGGCATACTCACCCTCAACATGGACGAGGGAAAAACCATGAGCCCACGCTCGGTGAGGACCTCCGTCGTTTCCCGTTTCGGGAGGCGATCGCCGTGTCCAGCGCCTCCCCGACGTCCGCTCCGGTCGCGAGTGGGGGTCCATGGCAGCGCCGGCTCTTCGAGCTGTCTTGATGACGTCGTCGCCACCGGAGTCTGGCCGGACCGCGCCCACTACAGTCCGGCTCGAACTCACAGCGGAGACCTGGTCCGTCCTTTCGGCGGTAGATGGGCAATCCCAAGGCCTTCCCGCCCGCTCCAAGACGGTGGGCGTCTCAGAGGATGGGGGCCGATGCCGTGTAGTTGTAGGTAAGGAACCCGGCGACGGACGCGTTGGCTGGCGTAGTCGCATCAATTTCGAAGGCGATCACAAATCCACAGGGGTAGGGGTAGGTCGCGGGGAAGCTGAAGCCCCCCTCGTTGACATTGGTTGCGTTGTAGAGGAGAACGTCCGGATTCGGCGGAGGGTTTACGCCGAACACGAAGATCTGGAATTGGCTAAGGAGTTCTCCGCCGCCGCTGCTCCAAACCAACGAGACCACCGGCGACGTAGCGCCCGAGGGGGCGCAAAGGGTGCCGCCGCCCAACCCCACGACTCCTCCATATTGAGGCGTCGAGTAGATCCTGAAACCAAAAGGTCGAATCGCTGTGACCGGCAACGTCGTAAGGGGGACCACCAAGAAGAAGACGAGGAGCACGGCGATTCCAGTCACAATGAGCGTAGCCCATTTCCAGTGGCTTGGATTCATGCGTCGCCGCCCAGGCGAGGATACCAACACCCGTACACTCTCATGTGTGACGGATCCGATCGGCCGCAGGGGAGATCCGTACTTCTACTGGCTCAACCAGGATCCGAGCCTGTCAAGGCCGTCCAAAATCACAGCAGACCCCCTACCGAAGACTCGCTCGGCTCGTCGTCAGACTGACGGTGGGGCAGTACATGGAAGAGGGTCTCCGAGATGGTTCAACACCGCGCCCCAGAAGCGTTGCTCTCGCTTCGCGCCCGTCCGTCTAGGAGTACATCGGCACGTGGAGGGAGCATTCGCCCCATCAGGAACGTCCAGCGGGTCTTCGAGTCGCTGTGATGTCGCCCTCGCATCTAATGGGGTTCCTTAGCAGGTCCCATCCATCACCTTCCGGGAACCAAAATCTGGCGAGCGGGGGAGGATCATTCGAGAGGATCGAGGACGGGGCACATCGCATGAGCTACTACGTCATCATACGCGGTCCACTGGGTGTCGGCAAGACGACCACGTCTGCCGCGCTCGCGAAGTCCCTCGACGCGATCGTCCTCTCTATTGATCGGATTGCGGATCGGAAGTGGGATGGAGGATCGGTTCGCCTCTACGTCAGCGCCAACAGAGTCGCCGCAGAGCGGGCACGCCGTCCTCTCGCAAGGGGAACTCCGGTCGTGTTCGATGGCTGTTTCTACTGGAAGACCCAGCTCGCCGATCTGGAGCGGCGGCTCCCGGTCCCTCACGAAGTGTTTACTCTCCAGGCTCCGCTGTCCGTGTGCGTCCAGCGGGATTCCGGCAGGAAGGTCGTTCATGGTGCCGAAGCGGCGGCGCAGGTCTATCGCAAGGTCACACGCTTCGAGTGCGGAGTTGGTATCGATGCCACGCAAGACCTCGATACCACCGTGACGGAGATCCGCCGGCGCCTCTCCGAAAACATCGACCCTCTTCTTGCGCACTCACCGCGGTCCGTTGTCGACCGCGCGGGTCGCTGATCGAGCGCGCGCGGTCTTGGGCCACCCACGCGAGCGGTATCGCAAGACGGCCCGTCTCGCATCGGTCTTTCGTGGGCCGTCACGCGCGCGTCTCCCCGCATGTGAACGCGTAGATCTCGAGCAGGGTGTCGTTAGAATCTTCTCACGCGCCGAAGGCGTACCCATCCCCCCGGGTTCTCTGCCTCGATGTCGAGTGGACGGAGCGGGGTCCTCGACGACGGAGCGCGCCCTCCAGCGGACCGGCTCACCTCGCCGAAGGCTCCGCGCGTGCGGTCTGGGCCGACGTCGGGTCGGCCATCCCTGCAGCGAGAACGTCTCTTACTTTCCGCGGTTGCATCCCCTCTACGTTGGAGCCGTCCATCTCGTCGGGAGGTTCTGTCGCGCGCTTCCACGGGCTGCCCCCCACCGGGCAACGCCATGGCCGAATGCCGTTCCTTCGGCCCGATCCGGGGTCTGATCTCGTTGGGAACGTTCGCCGCCGGTATCGTGTGCTTGTTCGCCGGGGCCGCTATCAGTATCGCTCACGACTCGAAACCGCCGGTGGAGATTGGGTCGGCCCCTAGGCCCCATCCGTACGGGAAAAGCAACACCCGTTCGAATTGTCCGGGGTGGTGCGGGGAGAGGGATTTGAACCCACGAACCCCTACGGGACCAGACCCTGAATCTGGCGCCTTTGGCCAAGCTGGGCGATCCCCGCGCCGAGCGATGGAGCGACGTCCGGAATATGACCGTTCGCCCCCGGCGGGCGAGGCTAGGCCGCCGCGGCCCGGGGGCCGCGGACCTTCTCGCCGTCCAGGACGTCCATCGCCTCGCGCACGGTCGCCTTCTCGTGCACGATCGCGCGGAGCGCCTTCAGCATCGCGACCGGGTGGTCCGACTGCCAGATGTTGCGGCCCATGTCGATCCCGTGGGCGCCCTCGTCGATCGCCCGGCGCGCGAGCTCGAGCGCGGCCCGGTCGCTGTCGAGCTTCGGTCCGCCCGCGACGACCAGCGGGACCGGGCAGCCCTCGACGACCTTCGGGAAGTCGTCGCAGTAGTACGTCTTGACGAGGTGCGAGCCGAGCTCGGCCGACACGCGGCAGGCGAGCGCGAGGTAGCGCGCGTCGCGCTTCTCGAGCTCCTTGCCGACGGCGGTGATCGCCATCACCGGGATCCCGGCCTCCTCGCCCTGGTCGACGAGCTCGCCGAGGTGGACGAGCGACTCGTGCTCGTGCGGCGCGCCGACGAAGACGCTCATCGCGACCGCGCAGACGTTCAGGCGGGCCGCCTCGCGGATCGAGGTCGTGATCTTCTCGTCCGAGAGGTCGTCCTTCAGGATCGTCGCGCCGCCCGAGACGCGCAGCACGATCGGGACCGGGTCCTGGGACGGGACGCAGCGGCGGAGGATCCCCCGCGTCACCGCGAGCGCGTCCGCGTGCGGGAGCAGCGGAGCGATCGTCGTTCGGGCGTCCTCGAGGTGGTGGGTCGGACCCATGAAGTAGCCGTGGTCGACCGCGAGCATCACGGAGTTGCGGCTCCCGGGCGAGAACATCCGCGCGAGGCGGTTCTCCATCCCCCAGTCCATCGGCGTCCTCGGGCGGTACGAAGTTCCGTCGCCGCTTTGAGGGTTTCTCTCCCGGGGCATCAGTCGGCCGCCGGCGCCGCTTCGGCGGTCCGCCGCGAGACCGGCACGCGCCGGTCCTCCTTGACGCGGTTGAGCACGACCTGGGTGTTCGTCCGCTCCACGTGGGGGTCCTGGAGCGCGTGCTTCACGAACCGGTCCAGGTCGCGGCGGTCCCGGAACCGGCCGATCAACAGCGCGTCGGTCTCGCCGGTGACGTCGTAGATCGCGTACGCGCGCGAGTCCCGCGCGAGCCGCTCCTCGACCTCCCGCAGCCGTCCCTTCGAGATCCGGATCCCCATCGCGGCCCAGAGGTCCCAGCCGAGCTGCTCGTCGTCCAGGAGCGGGATGTACCCCCGGATGACCCCCTGGGCCTCCAGGCGGCCGACGCGCGCGCTGACCGTGGTCGGCGAGATCTTCAGCCGGTGCGCGATCTCGCGGTGGCTCCGCCGCGCGTCGGTGTTCAGCTCCTCGAGGATCGCCCGGTCGAGCTCGTCGAGTATGGACGTTCGGCGCATGGATAGTTATTGAGTAGGTAGAAATTAAAGACTATGGTGAGAAATGTGGTCGAACGTCCAATAATCCCGGGTGAACGTTGATGTAGCCTCGCACCGTCCGTGGTCCCGGAGGCAGACGTCGTGTCGCCGACGAAGGCCCGCAAGGAGTCGAAGAGCGTCTCGGACGGAGGGCGGATCCTCGAGCAGTTGAACGCCGAGAAGGTCCGCTGGGTGCAGCTGTTCTACACGGACGTGCTCGGCGGGTTCAACCAGGTCGCGGTCCCCCTGCACACGCTCGACGAGGGGGCGTTCGTCTCGGGCGTCCCGAAGCTCGACGGATCGTCGGTCCGCGGCTTCCGCGAGATCTTCGAGTCCGACATGCTGCTCGTCCCGGACCCCCGGACGCTCGCGACGATCCCGTGGGACCCCGAGGTCGGCGGCACGGTCCGGTTCATCTGCGACGTGCGCGTGGGCGGGACGAGCTCTCCCTACGATCACGACCCGCGCTGGGTCGCCCGGAAGACCGAGCAGGTCCTCGCGGACGCCGGCTTCGACCGGTCGTACTGGGGACCGGAGGTCGAGTTCTGGGTCTTCGATTCGGTGCAGCTGATCCCGTCCTACCAGGGAGTGCACGACCCGTGGGCCGGCGCCGGCTACCTCCTCAACCACAGCGAGGCGCCGTGGCAGATCGGTCCGGCCCCGCCGACGATCCGGTTCAAGGAGGGGTACCACCGCAGCCCGCCGAACGACTCCCTCGTCGGGATGCGGGCCGAGATGTGCAACGTCCTCGCGGACCAGTTCCACGTCGTGATGGACGCGCACCACCACGAGGTCGCGACCGCGAGCCAGTCGGAGCTCAACGTCCACTTCGACGAGCTCGTCCCGATGGGCGACCACATCCAGGACCTCCGCTACGTGATCAAGAACGTCGCCCACCGCCACGGCAAGGTCGGGTGCCTCATGCCGAAGCCGGTCTACGGCGACAACGCGATCGGCATGCACACGAACCAGTCGCTCTGGTCGAAGGGGAAGAACGCGTTCTACGACGACCGCGACAAGTACGCCGAGGTCAGCCAGACGTGCCGCTACTACGTCGGCGGGCTCGTGAAGCACTCCCGGGCGCTCTGCGCGATCACGAACCCGACGACGAACTCCTACCGCCGCCTCGTGCCCGGCTACGAGGCGCCGGTCTACATCGCGTGGAGCCGGGCGAACCGCTCCGCGAGCATGCGGATCCCGGCGTACCACCGCGGCCGGCCCGAGGCGAAGCGGATCGAGTACCGCACGCCGGACCCCTCGGCGAACATCTACCTCACCGAGGCCGCGCTCGCGCTCGCGGGCCTGGACGGCGTCAAGCGGAAGATCGAGCCGCCCGCCCCGGTCGACGAGAACATCTACAAGCTCTCGCCCGAGCGCCGGCGGGAGCTCGAGATCCACGAGCTCCCGGGCTCCCTCGGCGAGGCGCTCGACTGCCTCGAATCGGACCGGTCGTTCCTGCGCCCGGCCTTCTCGTCGTCGCTGATCGACACGTACATCGAGATCAAGCGGGAGGAGCAGCTCGAACTGAACCTCCGGCCGCACCCCTACGAGTTCTACAAGTACCTCGACGTGTAGCGCGAGCCGCGCCGCGGCCGCGAACCCCTTCCTTCAATTCCCCGCGCCGCTCGTCCGGGGCCGTGGGCGATTCGATCCTCTGCACCGGCGGCCGGATCTTCACGGGGGAGCGCTACTGCGAGGCGCTCCTCGTGGAGGAGGGGCGCGTCGTCGCCGCGGGGACCGAGGCCGAGGTCCGCCGGCAGAGCCCCACCGGGGCCGAGCACCGCCCGCTCGGGGGGCGGCTCGTCCTGCCGGGGCTCATCGACGCGCATCTCCACCTCGCGGACGTCACGCGGTTCCGGGAGGGACTCGGATTGGGGGGCGTGAGGTCGCTCGCGACGATGGGCGAGACCGTGCGGCAGTGGGCCGCCGGTCATCCGACCGGATCGATCGTGGGCCGGGGGTGGGACCCCGAACGCTCCCCGGACCGTGCGTGGCCGACGTACCGCGACCTCGATCGCGCGGTCCGGGACCGTCCGCTGTTCGTGCTGCACGTCAGCGGGCACGCCGGGGTCGCGAACTCGGCCGCGCTCGCCCGGGCCGGGATCGACCGTCGGACCCCGGACCCTCCGGGGGGCCGGCTCGGGCGGGCGCCGGACGGGACCCCGGACGGCCGGGTCTTCGAAAGCGCGGTCCGCGAGTTCGTCGGGCGGCCGGACGACCTCGACCTCCCGGAACCCACCGCGTTCCGTCGGACGATGCACTGGGCGGCGAGCTTCGGCCTGACCTCCTTCGGGGCGATGAGCGTCGCCCCGGAGGAGGCGACCGTGCTGGGCGATCTCGCCGCCCGGGGAGAGCTCCCCGGTCGGGTCCGGGCGTACCTGCACGGGGGTCGCTGGGAGGAGTACTTCCGCGCGGCGCCCGGCCGATCGGCACCCGACGACCGGTTCGCCGTGATCGGGGTGAAGGAGTACACCGACGGCGCGTTCGGCCCCCGGACGGCGTGGCTCTCCGCACCGTACGCGGACGACCCGGGAAATTCGGGCGTCCCGGCGGCGGCGGACGACCGACTGCGCGACCTGCTCGAGGCGATCTCCCGCCGCGGCCTCGCGCCCGCGCTCCACGCGATCGGGGACCGGGCCGTGGAGTACTCGGCCGGCATGATCGGACGGTACTTCCGGGGGTCCGGGCCCCCCGCCCGGATCGAGCACGCCGCGCTGACCCCGCCCGAGGTGCTCCCGGCGCTCGCCCGCGTCGGGCCGGTCCTGGTCGTCCAGCCGGGGTTCGTCTGGAGCGACCATTGGCTCGTGCACCGGCTGGGACCGGGCCGGGCCCGATGGGCCTACGCGTTCCGCACGCTCGCCCGCCAGGGACTCCGGCTCGCGGGGTCGAGCGACGCCCCGTACGATCCGGTGGATCCGTGGCGCGGGATCCGCGCGGCGGTGCATCGCACGGACCCCGAGGGCCGGTCGGCGAACCCGGCGCCCGAGGAGCAGCTCAGCGCGGAGGAGGCGGTCCAGCTCTACACGGTGCACGGCGCGCGGGCCCTCGCCGAACCCGGGCTGGGCCGGCTCGAGCCCGGCGCCGCCGCGGACCTGGTCGTGACCGGCGTCCCGACCCTCGAGGCGGCGGTCGCGCTCGGGCGGGGCTCGGTCCGGGAGACCTGGGTCGCGGGACGATCGGTCGCCCGGGCCGCCGCCGACGCGCAAACGGTCTAATCCCGGCCCGGCTGGCACCGGCGTGTCCGCGCCGCCCGACGTCCCGCCCCGGAAGGAGTTCTCTCCGTCGATGCGGGTCGATGTGCTGATCGCCGACTGGCGGGCGGGGCTGGAGCCGGAGCTCTCCGAGGAGGAGAAGGAGCGCCGCCTCTACGGACTCGCCTGGGCCGCCTACCTCGAGGGGGACTACGGCTTCGGCCTCTGGTGCTGGCACGAGTGCGATCGCCTCACGAACAACCTGGGCGGCAACATCCGCGAGGTGACCCGGGTGCTGGGCCCGGGGCACTACTTCGGGTTCTCCCACCGCAAGGCCGTCGCCGCGGCGGTCCCGGTCGACCGGATCTACCGCCCCCGCAAGGGCGACATGAGCACGCCGCGGACCGACGCCTTCGTGCTGCCGCACTACCAGGTCCTCTGCGTCTACCTCGTCCGCGCCGCGACCGGCGACCCCACGGCCAAGGCCCAGCTCGAGATCGCGCTCCTCGAGCTCGAGGAGCGGCGCCGGACCGACCCGTTCCTCCGGCACTTCGAGATGTTCCGCAACCTGCTCGGGCGGACGTCGTCGCCCTCCCCGCGGCCCCCGGGGGTCGTTCCCCCTCCGGAGCCCTCCTCGGAACCTCCGGCGCGGCCCCGTCGCCCGAGGTCGAAGACGCGCCCCTCCTGAGGCGGGCGGCCGACCCCGACCCAACCTTCGTATAGGCCGCGCCCCTCGCCACCGCGGGGGGCGTCGGATGCGTGCGGTCGTGCTGGGCGGCGGAGGGCTCACCGGGCGGTGCGCGGTGCGCGACCTCGCCACCGGCGGGACGTTCGACACGGTCGTCGCCGCCGACGTGGACCGGGGCCTCGCGGAGTCCGCGGCGCGGGCCGCGGGGGCCCGCGCGCAGGCCGCCGCGATCGACGTCCGGGACCGCTCCGCGCTGGTCCGCCTGGTCCAGGGCGCCGACGCGGTCGTGAACGCGGTCCAGTACGGGTTCAACCTGGCCGTGATGGAGGCGACGCTCGAGGCCCGGGTACCGTACCTCGACTTCGGCGGGCTCTTCCACATGACCCGCCGCCAGCTCGCGATGGATCCCCAGTTTCGGGCGGCCGGAGTGCTCGCGATCCCCGGGCTTGGCCAGGTCCCCGGAGTCTCCAACGTCCTCGCGATGGACGCGGCGCGCGACCTCGACCGGGTCGACTCGATCGTCATCCGCGACGGATGGCGCGACCTCACGGTCGGAGGGCCCGAGATCATGTTCACGTGGTCGCCGTCCACCTTCCTCGACGAGATGGTCCTTCCGGCGACGATCTTCGAAGGGGGCGAGTACCGGGAGTACCCTCCGATGACCGGCGCGGAGGAGTTCGAGTTCGCGCCGCCCGTCGGGAAGACCCGAGTCTACCGCACGCTGCACTCGGAGCCCGCGACGCTCCCGGACAGCCTCCGGGCGAAGGGCCTCCGCCACTGCGAGTGGAAGGAGGGGGGACCGGGGATCGAGGTCCTCCGCACGATGGCCCTGCTCGGCCTCGGGTCGGACCGACCGCTGGACGTCCGCGGACAGAGCGTGACGCCGAAGGAGTTCACGCTCGCCCTCCTGAAGCGCGAGCGGCTGCTCGGGGTGCCCGAGGGGGTCGACGCGGTCGACGCGGAGGTCTGCGACATCGAGCTCCGCGGGAGCCGGGCCGGAGCGCCGGTCGTGCGGCACGCGATCGCCCGATTTCCCGCGCGGCGGGACTGGCACGTCGTCGCGACCGAGTACGCGGTGGGCGTCGCGGGCGCGATCGGCGCCGAGCTGATCGCGACCGGCCAGATCCACGAGGTCGGGGTCGTCCCTCCCGAACGGTGCGTCTCCGCGGCGCCGTTCCGCGCGGCCCTTCGGAAACGCGGGATCGAGACCGCCATCGTCCCACCCGAAAACCCCCTGCCGCCGCCCCGGAAGGAGTGAACGGGAAGACGAAACGGCGGAAATTTCCAAGTTTTGGTTGATTCCGAGGCAATTACTAGGTATTTCTCCAGACTTACCTACGTTAAACATTACATAGCAATCGGTCCATGCTTTGCTATATTAATGGTATAACGAGTTCTCGCGCTGAGCCAATTATATATAGGCCACTCGGGGTCCGAAACTCGCCCGCGATGCGTGTCCTATGGCGGAACCGCAACCCGCCCCGATGCCGATCCCCCCCGCGAGGGGAAGCGACGTTCCGTCGCGGGAACACCGGACGGAACGCCCGCCAGCGGGCGCGCTGACGGCCGCCGAGTCCGAGGTCCAGTCGCCGCCGACCCCTCCGGTCGACGAGACCAAGAAGACGCCCCCGACGGAGACCCCTCCCGCCGAGGCGAAGGAACCGAAGGAGAGCAAGGAGCCGAAGGAGGCCAAGGAGGCGCCCGCGGCGGCGCCGGCGGCCCCGGCCGCCCCCGAGCCCGAGGCGCTGCCGATCCCGATCGCGCGGCTCGTCCCGAAGCTGAGGAAGAGCGCGAAGCTGTTCGAGGAGGGCAAGAAGTACATCCCGAACGCGTCGAGCTCGCTCATCCGGGTCGCGTCGTACGACCCCTGCCCGCCGTTCATCGCGGCGGGCAAGGGCGCCCGCATCTGGGACGAGGACGGGAACGAGTACCTCGACTTCAACCTCGGCTACGGCTGCCTGATCAACGGCCACGCTCCGAAGGAGCAGGTCAAGGCGATCCAGGACCGGGCGGAGCTCGGCCTCCACTTCGCGGCCCCGACGGCGCTCGAGATCGAGCTCGCGAAGATGTTCCGCAAGATGGTCCCGAACGCCGAGCGGGTCGCGTTCTGCTCGAACGGCTCGGACGCGACGATGAACGCGATCCGGATCGCGCGGGCCGTGACCGGCAAGGACGCGATCCTGAAGTTCGAGGGGCACTACCACGGCCAGCACGACTACGCGCTGATCAGCGCGGAGGCGCCCCCGATCGTCGCCGGGCTCGACGAGTACCCCCGTCCGCTCCCGAACTCGGCCGGGATCCCGCCCGGGGTGACCGACTACGTGATGGTCGCCCAGTACAACTCGATCCTCTCCTTCGAGCGGATGGTCAAGCGCTACCGGGACCGCCTCGCGTGCGTGATCTTGGAGCCGATCATGGCGAACGCCGGCGTGATCCCGCCGGCGCCGGACTACCTGAAGCGCCTGGTCGAGATCGCGCACGAGAACGACCTCCTCGTGATCTTCGACGAGGTCTTCACGGGGTTCCGGGTCGCGCCGGGCGGCGCGCAGCAGCTCTACGGGGTCGAGCCGGACATCTCCTGCTGGGCGAAGGCGCTCGGCGGCGGCGTCGCGATCTCCGCGGTCTCGGGCAAGGCGGAGTACATGGACCTGATCGCCCCCGGGCGGATCAGCTTCGGCGGGACGTACTTCGCGAACAACCTCTCGCTCGCCGGGGCCCTCGCGAACCTGAAGATCCTCCACCGGGGGGGCGAGGACCTCTACGCGCGCTTCGCGCGGCTGACGGACAAGCTCGAGAAGGGGCTCGAGGAGGCCGGCCACGACGCGAAGGTCTCCGTGGTCGTCCAGTCGGTCAACGGGATGCTGCAGTTCTTCTTCACCCGGCGGAAGAAGATCTCGAACTACCGCGAGTCGCTCCAGATCGACTGGAACCTCTACCTCCGGCATCACCAGCTCCTGCTCGACCGCGGGATCTACATCCACCCGGACAACTACGAGCGGCTGACGTTCTCGAGCGCCCACACCGAGAAGGACATCGAGAAGTTCGTCGGGATCGCCCACGAGACGTTCAAGGAGCTTCGGACGCTCCCCCGCGACTACCTGCCGTAGGAGGAGAGGGTGGGGGCGTCCGCGCCGCGATCGGGTCGCTATCGGGTGTAAGTAGTGGGAGGGGTGTAGGCGGGAAGATGCGGGAGTCGGCCGGCGGGCGGCTCCCGCCCTAGGGGGGTTCGACTCCCGATGGGCCGCGACCCGAGCGATCTCGTCCTGTTCGTCGGGAAGCGTCTCCTCCAGCTGATCCCGGTCCTCTTCGGGGTCATCATCCTCACGTTCGTCTGCACCCACCTCAAGCTCGTCGGCCTGTGCAACGCGGTCTACCCGCACGCCTCGAAGGAGATCATCGACGCGTGCAACGCGAAGTACGGGGCGCCGCTCCTCTCGCAGTTCGTCACGTACCTCACGAGCCTCTTCCAGGGGAACTGGGGGACGTCCCCGCTCGGGGTGCCGGTCTACCCCGCGATCGCGGCCGACCTCCCCGCGACGATCGAGCTGGTCCTCGCAGCCCTGGTCCTCATGATCGTGATCGGCATCCCGCTCGGGGTCGTCGCGGCGCAGTACAGCGGGCGCTGGGCCGACCACTTCGTCCGGATCTTCTACCTGAGCGGGTGGGCGACCCCGACGTACCTCGGGGCCGTGATCGCCGCGGTGTTCCTCGGACCGGCGATCGGCCTCCCCTCGGGGGGAGAGTACTCCACGCCCGTGCCGCCGTTCCCGCAGTACACCCACATGTCGGTGGTCGACGCCCTGATCGCCGGCAACTTCCCCTACACGATCGACGCGCTCGAGCACCTCGTCCTGCCGGCGACCGTCCTCGCGTTCATCAACATGGGGATCGCGACGCGGATGACCCGCGCGTCGATGCTCGAGGTCCTGCCGCTCGACTACGTCCGGTCGGCCCGGATGAAGGGGCTGAGCGAGTTCTTCGTGATGTACAAGCACGCGCTCCGCAACGCCCTCATCACGACCACGACCGTCCTCGGCGTGACCGCGGGCGGCCTCCTCGCCGGCACGGTCGTCGTCGAGGAGGTGTTCGACTGGCCCGGGATCGGCCAGTACGCCTACGACGCGATCGGCGGGGGCGGATCGACCGCGAACTTCGACGGCGCGATCGCGGTCGTGATCGTCTTCGCGATCGGCGTCGTGATCGCGAACCTCATCGCCGACATCCTCTACGGCGTGCTCGATCCGCGCGTCGACTGGAGGTAGGCCCCGGTGACCGAGCCCCCGTCGGCCGTCCGCCGGGCCCGGACCGACCATCCGGTCGCGGTCTTCTGGCGGGTCCTCCGCGCGAACCCCCTGTCGCTGTTCGGCTTCCTCCTGGTCGCGCTGATCTGCGGGGTCGCGCTCCTCGTCGTGGTCGCGCCGCACCTCCTCGTGCCGTACGGCCCCCAAGAGGTCACCGGCGCCCGGTACGCCGCGCCGTCCTGGGCGCACCCGTTCGGGACGGACGGCAACACGTTCGACGTCTACTCGAACGTGATGCTCGCGCTGCCGACCGACCTCGGGATCGGGGTCTCGATCGCGGGGATCGCGCTGGTCGTCGGCAGCACCCTCGGCCTGCTCGCGGGGTACTACGACACCCCCGGAACGCTCGGCGGCTACGCGTCGGTGTTCGTCCTGCGCCTGACCGACATCTTCCTGTCGTTCCCGAGCCTCATCCTCGCGCTGACGATCACCCGGGTCCTCGGGGTCGGGGTCGTCAACACGGCGATCGCGATCACGATCACGTGGTGGCCGTACTACGTGCGGCTCGTCCGCGGCGAGGTCCTCGCGATCAAGCACCTGCCGTACGTCACCGCCGCCCGGGCCGCCGGCGTGACCGAGAACCGGATCCTCCTCCGCCACGTGCTCCGCAACGTGACCGAACCCCTGATCGTCTACTTCACGCTCGACATCGGCACGGTGCTGGTCACGTACTCGACGATCGGGTTCATCGGCGTCGCGAGCAAGTACCCCGGCCCCCAGCCGGAGTGGGGCGCGATGCTCGCGTTCTACCAGAGCACGGCGCCGATCACCTCGTACCCCTGGCTCGTCTTCGCCCCCGGGGCGGCGATCTTCGTGACGGTCCTCGCGTTCAGCCTGCTCGGGGACGGGCTCCGCGACATCCTGGACCCGCGGACCCGGCGGGCGTTCGTCCGCGGCGCGACCCGCGAGCCGCCGGCGGAGCGCCCCGCGCCGGCGGCGGCCGCGGAGGTACCGGCCCCGCTCGGGGCCCCGGACGCCGGAGGGAGCGGATGACCGATCCGGTGCTCGTCGTCGACGGCCTCTCGGTGACCTACACGGTCGGGGCCGGGACGTTCTCCGCGGTCTCGGACGTCTCGCTCGAGATCGAGCCCGGCAAGGTCGTCGGGATCGTCGGCGAGACCGGGTGCGGGAAGAGCACGCTCGCGCAGGCGATCCCGCGCCTGTTGCCCGAACCGCCCGCGTCGATCGGCTCGGGATCGATCCGGTTCAAGGGCACGGACCTCGTGAAGGTCGGCCGGCGGCAGCTCCCGATGGTCCGCGGGACCGGCATCGGGATGATCTTCCAGGAGCCGCTCAACTCGCTGAACCCGGCGTACCGGGTCTTCGACCAGGTCGCGGAGTCGATCCGGATCCGCCACTACCGCGAGATGGGCTGGGTCCGCTCGTTCCACGGCGGACCGGAGCCGTTCGACTACTCCCGCCCGCCGAACACGACGACCGTCGCGGGATCGCTGACGAAGTCGATCCTCCCGAGCGGGGCCGCGGAGGAGGCGGTGCGGGACCGGCTCCAGACCCGCTCCCAGTTCCGCGAGGAGGTGCTGAGCTACCTGCGCCTCGTGCGGATCAACGACCCCGAGACGATCCTCAACCTCTACCCGCACGAGCTCTCGGGCGGGATGCGCCAGCGGATCATGATCGCGATGGCGCTGAGCGAGAAGCCCGCGCTCCTGATCGCCGACGAGCCGACGAGCGCGCTCGACGTGACGATCCAGGCGCAGGTGCTCACGCTGATGAAGGAGCTGATCGACGAGGTCCACGCCTCGATCCTGTTCATCAGCCACGACCTGGGCGTCGTCGCGGAGACCGCCGACGAGATCGGGGTGATGTACGCGGGTCGGATCGTCGAGTTCGGCCCGGTGGCGGACGTGTTCCGCGACCCCCGGCACCCGTACACGAAGGCCCTCCTCCGCGCGGCCCCGTCGCAGTACAAGGCCGACGGCCCCCTGAGCTCGATCCCGGGCTCGGTCCCGAACCTCTCGCGCCTCCCGCGGGGCTGTCCGTTCCGTCCCCGCTGTCCCCTCGCGCGCGACCGCTGCGCGACCGCGGTCCCCCCGCTCGCCCCGGTCGATCCCGCCGCGCCGGCGGACGGGCGGCACATCCACCGCACCGCGTGCTACTTCCCCGAGGAGGTGCCCGGGCTCCCGTGAGCGCGGCCCCGCCCCTCCTCGAGGTCGTCGACCTCGAGAAGCTGTTCCCGCTGACCCGCAGCTTCGGCGAGACCCTGCGCGGCGGGGAGACCCGCTCGGTCCACGCGGTCGACGGCGTCTCGATCCGCGTCGAGCGCGGGCAGACCCTCGGGCTCATCGGCGAATCCGGGTCCGGGAAGACGACGCTCGGCTGGCTGCTCGCGCGCCTGCACGAGCCGACCGGCGGCCACCTCCGGTTCGACGGCCGGGACATCACCCACCTCTCGGGCCCGGCGCTGAGGCTCTGGCGGAAGAACATCCAGATCGTCTTCCAGGACCCGGTCGGATCGCTCGACCCGCGCCTCCGGGTCTGGCAGATCGTCAGCGAGCCGCTGCGGGCCCAGTCGGAGCCCGCGCTCGCCCGCGAGGCGGTGCGGCACCTCCGGCGGGAGTACGCGGCGGAGCGGGACCGGGTCCTCGCGACCAACCGGGAGCGCGCGGCGACGGCGAGGGCCG
>JASHQY010000155.1 GCA_030038885.1 Thermoplasmata archaeon
GGGGCTGAAGGCCGCGCTCCTCGGATACACCGCGGCGATCGTCGACCGGGGCCCGAAGTACTCCCGGTCGTACTACGCCCCCCGGATGGACAACATCCCCGGATTCCCGGCGGGGGTCTCGGGGCACAAGCTCCTCGACGAGCAGATCGCCGCGGTGCGCGCCGCCGAGGCGATCGGCTACTTCACGCCGGCGCGCGCGGTCGCGGTCGCGCGGGGCGCCTCCGGCTACGAGGTCACGTTCGAGTGGCTGAAGCAGACCCACGTCGCGCGGTCGCGGGTCCTCGTGCTCGCGCAGGGCGTGGTCGACCGGATCCCCGAGGTCGGGGGGAAGATCGATCCGATCTTCCCGTGGGCGAACCAGGCGCTGGTCGACTTCTGCATCCTGTGCGACGGCCACGAGCTCGGGGGCAAGTCGGTCGCGGTGCTCGGCGACGACCCGTTCGCCGCGCGGACGGCGCTCGACCTCCTGCACTTCCGGCCCGCGTCGGTCGAGCTGCTCACCCACGGCCGTCCCCTGCTCGGCACGGCGTCCCCGGAGGACCGCGCGGCCCTCGCGGCGGCGTTGCGCGAGCACGGCATCCCCCACCTCGAGCTCGAGATCGTCGGGTTCGACGAGATCCGGGAGAAGCGCTTCGGGGTCCGGTTCTCGGACGGCAGTCACCGGAGCTACGATCGGGGGTTCAGCGCGCTGGGGTGGTACGACCAGCACCAGGAGTTCCCCCGGGCCCTGGGATGCCGGTTCGATGCCGAGGGATCGGTCGTGACGGACGACGACTGCCGGGCGCTGGCCGACGCGTCCGGCGCGCCGATCCCGGGGCTCTACTGCGTGGGCGATCAGCGCAACGGATGGGACCAGATCCCCGAGGCGTGGGCGACCGCCGAGCGGGCGGTCATCCACGCCTACGCGGACTACCTCTGACCGGTTCCGCCCGCGGGGGTCGGCCGCGGGGTCCCCGCGACGTCGAGCTGCCGCGCGAGCGCGGCGAGGTCCCGCGCGACCGCCGACGCCCCGGCGGCGAGGAACCGCTCCTCGGTCGTCGGAGCGTCCCCGGTGGTGGGCTCGCTGGGGTCCGCGAGCACCCCGTAGAACCGGACGTGCGCGCGGGTCGCGCACTCCGCGTCGATGAGGTGGTCCCCGACGAACAGCGCGCGGTCGCCCGGGATCCCCATCTCGCGCAGGAGGAAGTGGAGCGCCTCGGGCGAGGGCTTCTGCGGCCCGGGCGCGCTGCGGGTGCGCAGGTACGGAAAGAACGGTCCCAGCCCGGTGCGCGCGAGCGCGGTGCGCGCGAAGAACTCCGAGCTGCGGGTCAGCACGCCGAGCCGAAAGCCGCGCTCGGAGAGCGCCCGCAGGAGCGGCTCGGCGCCGGGGCGCACGACGGTCCGCGGGAGCGCCTCGGCCTCGATCGCGTCGATCCGCTTCGGGTACTCCGCCTCGAACCGGAAGAGCGTGCCCTCGGGAGCCCCCGAGCTCGCGATCTCCTGGCGGGCGGCCTCGACGATGCGGTGGATCGGCTCGTGGACCGACAGGCGTCCCGGCACGACCCCGAACTGCTCGGCCACCCGCACGACCTCCGCGCGCATCCGACCGAAGTCGTGGTGCGAGAGGACGAGCGTGCCGTCGAGGTCGAACACGATCCCGAGCAGCGGCTCGAGAAAGTGCGGCTCGGCGTCGCGGGGCGGCATCTCCCCTCCAGCTCGGAACGGACGGTCGGGGGAGGTAAGGGTTTCCGTCCAGCGGCAGCGAGGGTCCGCGCCGCGCTACGCGCTGAGGTGGAACGCGAGGCCGTACCAGGTGCCGCGCTCGCGATCGTACGTCGTCCCGCACTGGTAGCAGAAGAAGATGCGCGCGGGGGGTTCCTTCGGTTCGAACTCCATCGCGGTTCCGCAGATCGGGCAGCAGAGCTTCGTCTCGATCTCCGGCAGCCCGTGCCAGCTGTCGCGCCGGCGGTCGTAGACGATCCCGTGGTGGGCGCAGAGGAACATCGGGTACGGGACGGCCGGGTTCGAGGGGCCGGTCATCGCCCGCCCGCAGACGGGGCAGAACATCGCGGCATCGGACGCGGCCGGAACCGATGAAGTTGCCGCCCGCCGATCAGCCCGCGCGGCGCGGGCGCTCGAGCGTCACGACCGACTCCCGCAGGAGGAACGAGCGGCGCTGCCCGCTGCGCCGCGCGCGGGCGACCCGGACCGAGACGATCGAGAAGCCGAGGGCGGCCGCGAGCCGGGCGGTCAGGAGGTCGCCGGGCACGTAGACCCCGGCGAGGAGCGAATCGCCGACCACGAGCACGAAGCGGCCGCCCGGGACCAGGGCGGCCCGCACCCGCCCGAGCATCGGAGCGAGGTCGGCGAAGTACCGGCGCACGACCGCGTGCACGTCGTCGCGCCGGTAGGAGCCCTTGCGGGCGACGCTGTCGCGGATCCGGGGCAGGATCTCGTCGAGCCACGGGTCGCCCGCGCCCGCGACGTCGCGGTACGCGACGGTCTCCGAGCGGGGCAGGTTGTCGCACGCGACCTCCGCGCGGCGGAGCTGCGCGAGGTCCGAGTACGAGCGCGCGTAGCCGAGCCAGGCGAGGTCGACCTTGTAGTTCATCACGTAGTCCATCCCGTTGACGTACGGCGGGCTCGTCACCGCGAGGGCGACCGACGCGTCGGGCCACGCGGCGCTCCGGGCATCGGCCGCCCGGACCCGGGCGGGCGGACCCCAACGCCGTCGGTCGGCCGCGAGCGCGTCCAGGTCCGAAGCCATCTCCTCGCAGGCCGCGAGGAAGCGGTCGAACGGATCCGGTCCGCCGTGGGGGGAGCGCCGGTCGTAGCCGAGGCACGGGGACCGGTGCAGTCGGCTCGCCGGGATCAGGATGCGGCCGAACGCGAGCCGCAGGGCGTCGGCGAGCGGCCCACCGCCCGGAGGCAGTGCGTCCCGGAGCCGGGTCAGATCGCGCGCGGTCTCGGGTGCGAACTGCCGCCGGGTCTCCCGCAGGAACGGGAGCGGCCCGGGCGC
>JASHQY010000156.1 GCA_030038885.1 Thermoplasmata archaeon
GACGGGACCCGGGCACGATTCTGGCCCTCGCCGCGTGGAACGGTACGCGCCGCTCGCACAACCGGGGTCGCCGGCGGGTCCTCGCCGGGGCTCAGCCGACGCCCGGGAGCGGGGGCGCCGGTGCTCCGACCTTGGACCGGAACTCGAGCGCCTGCTCCCGGAGCGACGCCGCCCGACGTGACTCTCCGGACGACGCGCAGAGGCCGGCGAGCTCTTCGAGCGTCTGCGCCCACTCGTACTGCCACCCGAGCTGCTTCCAGAGGCCGGCCGACTCCTGGAGCGCGGCGATGGCCGCGGGCGCGTCGCCTCGCGCCGCCCGCGCGGCGGCCTCCGCGCGGAGCCGGAACGCCCGACCGAGCGGCTCCCCGAACGCGCGGTCGAGCTCGGTCAGTTCGGTGAGGCACCGCTCCGCCTCGGCGGGGTCGCCCGCGTCCAGGTGCGCGCGGACGAGGTAGGCGAGGGTCTCGAGGAGGAACAGCGTGTCGATCGCGGGAGGACCGGCCTTGCGGCAGAGCCCGTGCGCGGTGCGCAAGTGCTCGATCGCGGCGAGCGGCCGTCCCCGGGCGAGCGCGCACTGCGCGAGCGCGGTCTGCGCGGACGCGTTGTCGCTCCAGTCGCCGCCCTCCGCGAGGAGGCGCTCGACCTCCCAGAGCAGCTTCTCCGCGCGCTCGACCTCGCCGCGGGCGAGCGCGACCTCGGCGAGGACGACGATCGCGGTCGGGCGCTCGCGGTGCGGGTCCCCCGCGACGAACGCGCGGTGGCCGAGCGCGGCCGCCTCGGCCTTCGGCAGGTCGCCGAGGCGCCAGTGGATGAACGGGACGATGTTCCCCTGGAAGAACATCTCGTGCAGGACGTCGTGCCCGCTCCGGGCGTAGGCGATCGCGTCGTCGCTCACCCGCAGGGCCCCGCGGCCATCGCCGCGCATCTGCACGAGCGCGAGCGCCTGGAGGCCCATCACGTTCGGGACGACCGGCCGCGCGTCCGCCTTCCGCGCGAGCGCGAGCGCCGTCTCGAGGTACTCCCAGACCCGGTCGTTCTCTCCCGGCGGGAGGATCGTCGCCAGCATCATCCGGGCGGTCGCCTCGACCCGGAGCGCGCCGACCTGGCCGGCGACCTCGATCGCCTTCACCCAGCTCTCGCGCGCCTCGGGGATCCGGATCTCCTGGAACATCACGAGCCCCATCGCGTCGTACATGCGGGCGAGCTCGACGCTCGGCCCGCCGGTCTCGAGCAGGCGGCGGGCCCTCTCGAGATGCTCGAGCGCCCGCACGGGCTCGTTGTGGGCGCTGATCCGTCGGGCGATGCCGGTGTGCACCGCGCCCGCCTCGGTCGTCAGGCCCAGCCGCTCGTACAGCTCGGCCGCCGCCCGCATCGAGCGGTACGCTTCGCTGTGGCGGCCGAGGATGTCCATCTGGTCGCCGACGTTGAACAGGACCTGCGCGTGCCGCTGGTCGTCCGGCTGGGACGCGAGCAAGGCGCCCGCCGATTCGTAGAGACGGATCGCCTCGTCGCGGGCGAACAGGCGGGACGCCGCCTCCGCGGCGAGGAGCGTGTACTCGAGCGCCTTCCCGGGCTCGTTCGCCCGGAGGAACTGGTGCGCGAGCTCGCCGGGCGGGACCTCCACTCCCTCGGTCGCGAGCGCCTCGAGGACCTCGGCGGCCCGGGCGTGGTACTCGGTCCGCCGCACGAGACCGATCCCCTCGTAGAGCGCCTCGACCACCGACCGGTGCGAGAACGCGTAGACCGAGCGTCCCGGGCCGAGCGGCCGCTCTTCGAGGATCCGCGCGCGCACGGCCTCCTCGAGGCGCGGCAGGAGCTCTTGGGCGGACGCCCCGGTGACCCGCCGCAGCGCGTCGAACGAGAACTGGGAGCCGAGCACCGCGGCCGGGCCGAGGAGCTCGACGGTCCGGGGGGCCAGCTGCGCGAGGCGCTCCCGGACGATCTCCTGGATGCCGGGCGGGAGCCGAAGCTCGACGCCCGGCTTCGGCGCCCACCCCGCGTCGGTCCAGACCAGCGATCCGTCGGCGACCAGCGCGCGGATCATCGCCTCGAGGATCATCGGGTTCCCTCCCGACTTCTCGTAGAGCGGGGCCGCGAGGTCGCCGCCCGACGGGGGCAGACGGCCGCGGAGCATCTGGCGGAGGAAGTCGACCGACGCGGAGGCGTCGAAGGGGCGGAGCGCGATCGGCACGAGCCGGCCCTCGGCCCCGAGCCCGGCGACGACGGCGAGGAGGGGGCCGAGGTCCGTGACCGGCTCGTCCCGGTACGACAGCACGACGAGGATCGGCACGTCGGCGATCCGCCGCCCGAGGTGCTCGACGAAGCGCAGCGATGCGCTCCCGAGCCACTGGGCGTCGTCGAGGACAACGACCAGCGGGGCCTCCCGGCTGAGGTTCTCGAGGAAGCGCCGCAGCCCGTCGAAGAACCGGGACTCGGACGATTCCTCGCCCGGGGGCGCCTCCGCGGCGCGACCGAGCCGGGACTTGAGCTCGGGGACGAGCCGGGCGACCTCGACCGCGCACTCCTCGCACGCGCGGTAGAGGAGCGGGTTCGGAGCCTCCCGGGCGAAGTCCCGCACCGCCTCCGACCAGGACGTGAACGGCGCGGCGCTCGGGCCCCGGTCGGCCCGACCGCGCAGGACGCGGGCGCCGTCCTTCTCCGCCCGGGCGGCGAACTCGCCCGCGAGGCGGGACTTGCCGACCCCCGCCTCGCCGGAGATGGCGATCGTCGCTCCGTGACCCGCCCGCAGGGCAGCCGCGATGCCCTTCAGCCGGTCGAGCGCGTCCCTGCGGTCGGTGAAGGGAGTCGCTTCCGCGAGGTTCGGCGGAGTCCAGGGCAGTTCGAGCCGATAGACCGCGACCGGCGTCTCGATGTTCTTGAGATGCGCTCCCGGGACGACCTGCATCGCGTAGGGGACCTTGTTCTGCACCTGCTCGAACACCGGGCCGCTCACGCAGATCCCGCCGGTCTCGGCGAGCGGCTCGATCCGCGCCGCGATGTTCACCGCGTCGCCGTAGACGTCGTTCTCGGTGTGGACGACGTCCCCGACGTGGATCCCCACCCGGAGGTCGACGCGCTGCCCCGGGACGTCCCGGTTCCGCTCGAACAGTTGCCGCTGGAACTCGACCGCGCATTCGGTCGCGTCGAGCGCGCTGTCGAACACGACCAGCGCGCCGTCGCCCATCGTCTTCACTTCCCGACCGGCGAAGCGCGCGACCACCGGGCGGACGATCGCCCGCTGCTCCTCCATCATCCGCAGGGCGAGTGGCTCGTCGCGCTGGGTGAGGGCCGAGAACCCGACCATGTCGGTGAACATGATCGCGGCCAGGCGCCGCCGACCCTCGGGCACGACCCCCGAAGGAACGGTCGGGGAATAATGACGCGGGTGGGGGGTGCAGCCCGCTTCGGGGCCGAGCGCCCCGAGGGTCGCTCGTGGTCCCCGGGAGGCGCCCGGGCGATCGCGCCCGGGGGCTTTAGCGATCGCCCGCGCGAACGGGCGCCGAGCCGGCGGGGTCGCTCCCGGAGCTCGTCCCCGACGCGGCAGGATCCGAGGGGGTCGCGACGGCCGGAACGGCGGAAGCCGTCACCCGGAACGAGGTGCTCGCCGTCTGGCCTCCGGGGTCGGTGGTGGTCACGGTCGTCCCGGACGCGCCGGCGGGGACCTTGAGGGTGCAGCTGAACGCTCCGGTCGACGCGGTCGTGAGCGAGCCCTTCGCGCACGCCGAGATCGTCACTCCGTCGAAGACGAGGCCGACCGTGGCGAACACCGAGAAGCCGGTGCCCGAGACCGTGACGGTCGTCCCGACCGGGCCCGACGAGGGCGAGACGGAGATCCTCGGGACCGTGACCACGAACGACGCGATCGCCCGCTGCCCCCCGACGTCGGTCGCGGTCACGAGCGACGACGAGGTTCCGCGCGGCACCGCGATCGTGCACGCGAACTGCCCGAGACCCGTGGTCTCGAGGGAGCCCGTCGCGCACGCGGAGACCGCCACCCCGTCGAAATTCAGCGCCACCGGGCTCGAGACGGAGAAGCCGATCCCCTCCACGAGGACGGTCGCGCCCACCGGGCCCCCTCCGGGGAGCACGGCGAGGAGCGGCACCGTCACGACGAAGCTCGCCCACGCGCTCTCCCCGCCCACGTCGGTCGCGAGGACCGTCCAGGACGACGTGCGCGCCGGCACCGTCACGGTGCAGCTCACGGTCCCCGACGCGCCCGTCGTGAGCGAGCCCGAGAGGCAGCTCGAGATCCGGACCCCGTCGAACACGAGCGACTCGAGCGGAGCGGACACCGAGAACCCCGTGCCCGACACCGTCACGGTCGCGCCCACCGGGCCCTGGCCCGGAGCGACCGAGAGCGTCGGGGTCGTCACCGTGAACGAGGCGGTCGCGCTCGCGCCGCTCGCGTCCACGGCGAGGACGCTCGTCGACGAAGTGCCCGGCGGCACCCGGAGCGTGCAACTGAAGGATCCCGCGGCGTTCGTCGAGAGCGAGCCGCTGGTGCAGCTCGCGATCCGAACGCCGTCGAACGAGAGTGACTCGAGCTTCGACGAGGGGGAGAACCCCGTGCCCGATACCGTGACGGTCGCCCCGACCGGGCCCTGCCCGGGAGTGACGACCAGTCCCGACAGGCCGACCGTGAACGCGGCGGACGCGCTCTGGCCTCCCACGTCGGTCGCGGTCACGACCGAGGACGTCGTTCCCGAAGGCACCGGCAGCGTGCACGAGAACGCGCCCGCGGCCGACGCGGTCAGCGACCCGCTCGTGCACGCGGTCACGACGACCCCGTCGAAGACCAGCGAGCGGAGCGGAACGGACGGCGAGAAGCCGGTCCCCGAGACCGTCACCGAGGCGCCGACGGGTCCCCGGCTCGCGCTCAGGGTCAGGACGAGCGGAGTGACCGTGAACGTCGCCGAGGCGCTCTGGCCCCCCGAGTCCGTCGCGGTCACGACCGAGGAGGTCGTTCCTGAGGGTACCGCGGACGCGCAGACGAACGCGCCCGACGCCGAGACTGCGAGCGAGCCGCTCGTGCAATTCGCGACCGGCACCCCGTCAAACTCGAGCGAGGTGAGGGTCGTGGAGGGCGTGAACCCGGCGCCCGACACCGTCACCGGCGAACCGACCGGGCCCTGGGACTCGCTCAGCGTGAGGATCAGTCCCGTGACGGTGAACGCGGCGAAGGCGGACTGGCCTCCCGCGTCGGTCGCGGTCACGGTGGAGCCGGAGGTGCCCGAGGGCACCGACAGCGTGCACGCGAACGTGCCGCCGGCCGAGGTCGTGAGCGAACCGCTCGCGCACGCGGCCACCGAGACCCCGGCGAAGACCAGCGCGGCGAGCGGGGTCGAGACCGAGAAACCGCTCCCGGTGATCGTCACGAGCGACCCCACCGGGCCCTGGGAGGCGCTCAGGTCCAGTTCGAGCGGCGTCACGGTGAACGCGGCGCTCACGGGCTGACCGCCCCCATCGGTCGCGACCACGCCCGAAGAGGTCGCCCCCGCCGGCACCGGGAATTCGCAACTGAACGTCCCGGCGGTCGTGGTCGTGAGCGAACCGACGGAGCACGCGGAGACCGCGGTCCCGCCGAGGACGAGCGCGGCCAACGGGAGATCGGCCGAGAAGCCGGTCCCGTCGACCGTCACGGTCGCGCCCACCGGTCCCTGGTCGGGCGCGACCGAGAGGGCGAGGGTCGACACGGTGAACGTCGCGGCCGCGCTCGCTCCGCCCGCGTCGATCGCCGTGACGGTCGAGGACGTCGTGTCCGAAGGCACCGAGAGAGCGCAGGCGAACGCCCCCGAGGCGGAGGTGCCGAGCGAACCGACCGTGCAGCCCATGATCGGCACCCCGTCGAAGTCGAGCGACGCGAGGGTCGTCAGGACCGAGAACCCGGAGCCCGACACGGTGACCG
>JASHQY010000157.1 GCA_030038885.1 Thermoplasmata archaeon
CATGCGCGCGCGCCCGCGCGCCGGGCCTCGACGAGCGTCGTGCCGCTCCCGCTGAACGGATCGAGCACGGTGGCCCCCGGGGGCAGATCCGCCGCCGCGAGCACGCCCCGGACGAACTCGGCCGAGTACCCCTGGACGTACGGCCACCACCGGTGGATGGGGAGCGCCTCGTTCGAGCGGAACGTGATCGGCCCCTCGACCTCGCCGAGCGCGACCCCGTTCTCGCGGGCGAACCGCTCGACGAACGTCGCCGGATCCACGAAGTCGCTGCGCTCGTCGAGATGCTCGAAGTCGCGAAGGATGTAGAGGCCCCGCCCCAGCCGGAGTACGTCCCCCCGGTCCCGAAGGGCGTGGAGGGCCCGCTCCACGTGGTCGGGCCGCTGCTCGATCCGGTTCGCCAGTTGCCGGACGGTCGCTCCGACCGCACCGGTCTCGTGGAGCGCGCCTCGCAGCGCGACGTCGAGCTCGGGGCGCGGGGTCGCGGGCACGAGGGGCGAGAGGAGGCCCCACCTATGAGGGTGACCGTCGGCGAGGGCCCCGGAGGGCGCCGACCGGTCGCGACCGTCGGACGCCGGGCGATCAGCGGACCCGGATCGCCCGTCGGAGCGTGCGGCGGATCGCCCGCCGCTCCCGGCGCAGGGCGCGCGCCCACGCCGTGGCCGCGAGGGTCGGGTCGAGCTCGGCCAGCACCACGTCGAGGTCGTGGAAGCGGCCGAGCCCGCGCTGCAGGCGGCGCACCGACGGGGGCACCGGGCCGAGGGATCGGCCGTCCAGCCGGTTCCGGACCTCGGCGAGGTGGCGGAGCCCGCGCACGCGGATCCGCAGTCGGTGGAGGCGGGTCGACGTCGGACGCCGGCGGGCGTCCCGGTGCGCCGCGCGCACTCGGCGGTGCCGCCGCTCCTCCTCCCGGTCGAGCACCGTGCGGAGGTCCGCACCGGCCGCGCGGCGCGGGCGCAGTTCGAGGCCCTCGCGCAGGCCCTCGAACAGGTGCGCGTCCCGCTCGGACCGAAGGTAGACGCGCAGGAGCTCGCGACCCGTGCGGGCATCGTCGCGCAGCCGCGCCCGCAGACGGGCGACCCGCGGGATGTCCGCCCCCGTGGGGCGCGGCAGGGTGGGACCGTCGAGCAACCCGAGCACCACGTCCCGGTCGCGCACGCGTCCGATCAGCCGGGCGAGGCGCTTCAGGCGCCGATCGAGCGGCCGCACGAGTTCCCTCGGCCGCGCGGGCAGCACCTCCTCCCAGATCGCGAGCGCGTGCCGGAGCCGCCGCATCTCGCGGTGCAGCGCATGGAGGTCCTCGGGCGGGACGTGGGGCCGGTCGATGCACCGGTCGACGGCCCCGGCGACCACGGCGAGCAGACGGTCGAGCTCGCGCGCGAGGGTCGCCGGCCGGATGCGTCGCGTCGTGGGCGGCACGCTCGGTTCCCTCTCTCCGCGGGAGCAGAGCGACCGGCGGATAGATAGTAAGCCTCCCCGGACCCCGGCCGCGCGCCGACCACTTGTAGCTCCCCGACCTCTCCGCGCCCGTGCCGCGACCCCGGTCGGCCGAGCTCGCCGCCGTCGCCGCGCGACCGCGGGTGCGGCCGGACCGCAGGATCGGCATCATCGACGTCGGGTCGAACACCGCGCGCTGCGTCGCGTTCGAAGCGTCCACGTCCGGGGCCGTGCGGGCGTTCTACGAAGTGAAGGAATCGCCCCGGCTCGGCCTCGGCACGGGCACGGGCGGCCGGCTTTCGGCCGACGCGATCGCGCGAGGGATCCGCGCGGTCGACCGCTTCGCCCGGACGGTCCGTTCGCTCGACCTCCCGCGGACCGTGGCGGTCGCGACCAGCGCCGTCCGCGACGCGCCGAACGGTCCGGAGTTCGTTCGCCAGGTCGCGCGGGCGACCGGCGTCGCGCTGCGCGTCCTCTCGGGGACCGAGGAGGCGCAGTACGCCTACCTCGGGGTCGCCGGGGCGTGGCCGCTCGGCGACGACCTCGTGAGCGATCTCGGCGGCGGATCGCTGCAGCTGGCGGAGGTCCGCGCGGGACGGCTGCGGCACTCGGTGAGCCTCCCGCTCGGGGTCCTCCGCCTCTCGCAGCGGTTCTTCGAGCACGACCCTCCGAAGCGTCGGGAGGTCGATGCCGTGCGCTCGCGCGTGCGCGCCGCGCTCCGCTCGGCCCTCGCGGGGTTCGGGCCGAAGAGCGGCCGCCTGTTCGGGGTCGGCGGCACGGTCCGCGCGCTCGCCCGGGCGGCGATCGAGCTGCAGGAGTACCCGGTCGAACGGGTCCACGGCTACCCGCTCTGGGACCGGGACCTCACGGCGCTCGGAGAGCTCCTCGGGGAGATGCCCTCGGCCAAGCGGCGGGCGGTCCCGGGGATCGGGGCCGACCGCGCCGACGTCGTCGGCGTCGGGATCGTCGTGCTCCAGGAGCTCGTGCGGGCGACCGGCACCGGCCGGATCGTCGTCGCCGGGACCGGCATCCGCGAGGGACTCGCGCTCGAGGCGATCGGGGCCGCGCTCCCGGCCTCGGCGGAGGAGCTCGCGGACCGGTCGGTCGCGGCCGCCGCCGAGTCGTTCGGGGTCCCCGGGGACCACGGTCGGGAGATGACGCGCACGGCGCTCGGACTGTTCCGGGCCCTCGCACCGCGCGGCGCGTGGGGGTCGAGCGAGGGGCTCGCGCTGCGGGTCGCCGGAGGGATGCACGACGCCGGGGTCGCGATCGACCTCTGGCACCACGCCCACCACTCCGCCTACCTCATCCAGAACTACCCGATCCGGGGTCTCGATCCGCGGGAGATCCTCCTCGCGTCGATGGCCGCGCGGACGCACGCCGGCGGCGACCTCCCGTCGGCGTGGAAGAAGGGGTTCCTGCCGATCCTCCGCCCCGCCGACGTCGCGACCGCGCGGCAGCTCGGGATCCTCCTCGAGGTCGCGGAGCTCGCCGCGGCCGCGCGGCCGCGGTTCTCGCTCCGGGGGGGCGGGCGGACCCTCACGGTGGCCTTTTCTCCCCCGGTCGATACCCCTCTTCCCGCGCACTGGGAGGAGAAGGTCCGCAAACCGATGGAGCGCGAGTTCGGGGTCGAGGTGCGCTTCCGTGCCGTCTGAGACCCCGAGCCCGACCCACGGGTTCCCGGGCCGCCTGATCGTCTTCGAGGGGCTCGACGGGAGCGGCAAGTCGACCCAGGCCGCGCTGCTCGGCAAGTGGCTCCAGGCGCGCGGATACCGCGTCTTCTTCACCGAGTGGAACTCGTCGGAGCTGACCGCGGTGACGATCCGCCGCGGGAAGAAGAAGAACCTCCTGACGCCGACGACGTTCTCGCTCCTCCACGCGACCGACTTCGCCGACCGGTTCGAGCGCAAGATCCTGCCGCCGCTGCGCGCCGGCTACGTGGTCGTCTGCGACCGCTACGCCTACACCGCGTTCGTCCGGGACGCGGCGCGGGGCTGCGACCCGGCGTGGGTCCGGAACATCTACTCGTTCGCCCCGCGACCGGACCAGGTGTTCTACTTCCGGGTCCCGGTGACGGTCACGCTCCAGCGGAAGATCGCCTCCCGCTCGAAGATCAGCTACTACGAGGCCGGGATGGACCTCGGCCTCTCGAACGACCTGCACGACAGCTACGAGCGGTTCCAGACCCGCCTGAAGCAGGAGTACGAACGGATCGCCCGGACCGACGGGTTCACCGTGATCGATTCGAGCCGGCCGGTCGAGACGATCCAGTCGGAGCTCCGCGGCTACCTCCGTCCGATCCTCGAGAACTTCCCGACCACCGAGGGGCTCCTGCATGACGGCTAGGACGTACGGCACCCGGCTGCCGGGGCTCGCCGAGGGGTCGCTCGGCGGCAAGCTGATCGTGATCGAGGGCGCCGACGGCTCCGGGCGGACGACCGAGGTCGGCCTCCTGCGCGAATGGCTCGAGGTCGAGGGCCACGCGGTCGTCGACACCGGGCTCCGCCGCTCGACGCTCGTCGCCGAGGAGATCGACCACGCGAAGCAGGGCCACACGCTCGGCGCGACGACGATGGCGCTCCTCTACGCGGTCGACTTCGCGGACCAGCTCGAGAACAAGATCGTGCCGGCGCTCGCCGCCGGGAGCACGGTCCTCGCCGACCGGTACATCTACACGCTGATGGCGCGCGCGGTCGTCCGCGGCGCGTCGCGCG
The DNA here is from genome assembly GCA_030038885.1 of Thermoplasmata archaeon. Classification (GTDB taxonomy): domain Archaea; phylum Thermoplasmatota; class Thermoplasmata; order Lutacidiplasmatales; family UBA184; genus Lutacidiplasma. The sequence goes on from JASHQY010000157.1 coordinate 4,149, forward strand.
AGTGGGCCCGCCGCCTCTACGGCTTCGCCCTGCGGCCGGACCTCGTGATCTTCCTCGAGGCGCGGCCGGAGATCCTGCTCCACCGGGCGATCGCGAAGTACGGCTCGCTCGACTACTGGGAGTCGGGGATGGACCTCTCGCTCTCGCGCGACCTCTTCGAGAGCTTCTTCGCCTACCAGGACCGCCTCTCGAAGGAGTTCGCCTGGGTCGGGGCGGAGTACGGCTTCCACGTCGTCGACGCGAACCGCCGTCCGGAGCAGGTGCACGAGGACGTCCGCGCGCTGGTCGCCCCCCTCTACGCGGCGGTCCCCGTCGGGGGCGGACGCCGGACCCGCCTCAGCCGCGCACGGACGCGAGCTGCTTCCGGCTGAGCAGCCAGAGCAGGACCGCCGCGCCCGGCCGGACCGCGCTCGGGAACTCGAGGCACGCGGCGCCCCCCTTCGACAGCCGGGCGACCGCGACGCCGTCGCCCGTGAGCGCGAGCCCGACGAACTCGGCGAGCGTCGGCTCGTGGCCGACGAGCACGATCGTGCGATGGGCCCCGGCGACCCGGCGCAGCGGTCCGAAGATCGGGCCAGCGAGGACCCCGACGTCGAGCTCCGGCCAGAGCGCGGGACGCGGCGCGCGCTCGAGCTCCTCCTCGAGGATCTCCGCGGTCCGCCGGGCCCGGGCCGCCGGGCTCGCCGCGAGGTAGCTCACCCGTCCCACGAGGCCGGCGAGGCCGGCCGCGCTCCGCCGGGTCTGCGCCGCGCCCTTGCGCGAGAGCGGGCGCCGGCGATCGTCGGGCCAGCGGGCCGGGTCCCGGACCTCCGCGGGCCCGTGACGCACGACCACCACGCGCAGCGATCGGGACGGGGGGCGCATGTCGTCCGGCTCCGGGCGGGCCCGACGAACCGTCGCCCCAGAAAGCCGTTCCGTGCGGGCCGGGGACCGCTCCCTCACGGAGCGATCGGGTCCGGACCGATCGCCGCGTCCCCGGCGAACGAGACCGGGATCGCCCGATCGAGAGCGACCTGCGCGAGGTCCTGCGCGTAGGCGATCGTGCGTCCGATCGACTCGAGGACCCGGGAAAGCGCCGCGGCGGTCGCCGGCGGCATCGACCCCCCGCCGACCGCCGGCAACAGCCGATCCGAGAGCGCGCGGCCGGAGGCGAGGAGCGCGTCGCCGGTGTCGAGGAGGTCGTTCGCCGCGTCATCGTCCCGCGCGGCGAGGACCCCCTCGAGGTGGTCCATCGCCTGGCCGTGGAACTGCTTCAGGGTCGTGATCGATCCGGCGCCGTCCGGCAGGTCGACCAGACGGCGCCCGACCTCGCCGAGCACGGTCGCGTGGTCCGCGATCCGCTCGAGGCTCCGGGCGACCGTCCACGGCCCGAGGAGGGGAACGCCCGAACCGTCCCGGCCGATCCGCAGCGCCGCGAGGCGCTGCACGTACCAGGCCTCGCGATCGATCTCGTCGTCCCGCCGCTCCCAGTACTGGTCGTCGCCGAACGGGAGACGCGCCCAGCTCGCGACCGCTTCGCGGTGGAACGCGACGACCTTCCGGCCCATCTGGGCGAGCCGCTCCGGCAGCAGCACCGGGCTCTCGTAGGCCCGGTCGCGCAGGCGGATCTCGGCGCCCACGGCCGAGACGATCTCGGGGTGCCGGGTCCGGCGGCAGAACGTCCGCACGACGTCCCAGGTCGTGCCGGCGTGGGGGGTCCGGTCGACGACCACGAACTCGCGGGCACCGCCCAGATACGCTCCGAGGAGGCGGCGGAAGAGGTGTTCGGGGGGCTCGTGCCGGCCGACCGGGACGGTCGCGACGGGCGGGAACCCGAGGAGGAGCGCCCCGAACGGCGGTGCGACCCGGGCCGGGGCGGCCCGGAGGCGCGGGAATTCGTTCGTCGTCCGGTCGTTCGGCTCGGGGACCCTCGTCGGCCGCTCCCCGCGACGGCTTGGGGAGGCGCGGCGCGCCCGCGTCCGTCCGTCGGTTCGCATCGGTTCGTTCATCGAGTGAGGGAGCCGTTCCCTCACATATATAGAATTTCAATTTAGACTATACAAAGTACCATAGGTACTGCCGTCGGCCGGACGGACCGGGGAAGCGTGGGCCGGGACGGATTCGAACCGTCGATCTCCGCGTTGTAAGCGCGGCGTCGTCACCGCTGGACCACCGGCCCCACGGAGGGAGGGGACTCCTCGGACATGGCCGTGTCGGTCACCGGGGTCGCCCGGTGGCGCACCCGGACCGCGAGGCCGCGGTCGAGCGCGGTCATCAGCGGGCCGGGGAGGACCGCCTCGCCGACCCCGGCGAGGACCCCCTGCCGGAGGAGCACGACGCTGTCGCCGACGCGGATCTCGGGATCGGCCCCGCGGACCCCCGGCGCGAAGAGGTCGCCGGCGAGCGAGAGCGTCGGATCGACCTCGACCGCGAGCGGGGGGGACGGGACGAGGCGGTGGGCCCCCGCGACCGTGAGGTGGAGGAGCCCGCGCTCCTCCCGCCACGTCGCGAGATCGGAGCGCCCGTCGGTCACGCGCTGGAACCACGGCCGGCCGGCGAGGCGGAGAGGAGGCGCGAAGAGCCGGTCGGCGGCGGCCCGACCGAACTGGACGCTCGCGACCTCCCGAAGCTCCTCGCGCACGACCGCGAGCGGCCCGCCGGGGACCGCGGGGACGTCCGCGAGCGCGTCCGTGAGCGCCGCGCGCAGCGCGCGGAGCGCGTCGGGCCCGGTCGTCCGGTCGTCCGGGCAGCTCCAGCGGACCTCGCTCCGCCCCTCGAGCGCGGGGCGCAGGAACGAGTACTCCCGGGGGTCGAGGTGGACGACGATCGCGCCGTACTCCCCGGTCGCGAGGAGGTGCCCGAGCCCCGCGACGACCGCCTCCCGCTCGGGGTCGAGCCAGTCGCCCGTCACGGGGATGTCGTAGTGCCGGGCGGGCGGCAGGTCCTCGAGCTCCTGCGGGACGAGCCCGATCGGCGAGCTCACCGAGACGACGTGCAGGCGCTCGACCGCGCGCAGCCCCTCCCAGGCGCTCGCGAACCGTCGGTGCGAGCGGGAGCGGCGGTACGGCTTGGTCCGGGAGCACGGGACCAGCAGGAGGACCCGCTTCGACGGCGGCGGGCGGTACCGCTCGAGGAGCCGCCGCCGGAAGCGCGCCATCTCGGGCCGGCGCATCGCCTCGAGCACGACGTACCCCCGCACCCCGTCGCCGACGACGGGGGTGCGCTCGTCGAGGAGCGGGGCGAGCTCCCGGTCGGCGTAGCGGAGCATCTCGGCGAGCGCCGGCTCCGCCGGCAGCCGGGATTCGACCAGCTCGCGCAGCCGGCCCACGCGGGCGGCCGTGCGGGTCTCCGCGAGGGCCCGGCGGTAGGCGAAGCCCGTGTGGGCGGCGAGCGGGCCGGCGGGCGTCGCGCGGCAGGCCTCGCACGGGCAGAGGCCCTCCGCGCGCGCGGCCTCCCGATCGAGCGTCCCGAACGTCGGGTCCAGGTACTCCCCCCGGGCCGCCGCGTAGTCGCCCTCGGTCGTGTCGACCAGGTCGACCCCGAGGTACGCCAGCAGGGGGATCCGGTGCGGCATGGCGACCCGGGGCGCCCACAGCACCGGCGCGGCGCCGTAGACCCGGCGGAGGTCCGCGAGCGCGCGGACGAACGGTGCGCCGTCGGCCCACAGCGCCCGCGCGTTCCCGAGCACGAGGAGCTCGGGGCGGGCGGCGCGATCGAGCGGCTCCATCGCCGGCCCGAGCGGCGCGTGGACCAGCACCGCGTGGGGGCCCACCGGGACGCCGGCGCTCGGCGCTCCGGTGATCTCGGGAGCGAGGATCGGGAATGGGAGCTCGAGCTCCTCGGCCCCGTCGTCGAGCACGAGTCGTCGGACGCCGGCCGGCGAGGGGACGTGCCGCACCCGGAGCCGGGGCGCGTCGGTGGGATCCGGGGCGGCCTCGAGGAGCCCCGGGGTCGGGACGGTCAGCGGCCCGACCCGGGCCGCGCCGACGAGCGCGAGCCCGTCGAGATGCTCGACCGTGCGACGCGCGGACGTGGCCCGGGCTCCGGGGCGCGGGCTAGCCGCCGCCCGGGGACTTCCCGCTCTTGCGGCGGGGATGGGCCGCGGTCGTCGCCGGGAAGAACGCCTGCCACGCGGAGAGCAGCGCCTCGCGCCGTTCGGCGCCCGCCTCGGAGCGGCCCCGCTTGCCGAAGAGCGGGTCGTGGGTCTCTCGGACCTCCCGGAGGAACTCCGCCGGGTTCTCGCTCGCCTTCTCGAACCCGTAGAGGATCAGCTGGCGCAGGAAGCTCGACTGGCCGCGCCATCCGATCCGCCGGCGCACCGCCGGGTTCAGGTGGCGCTTCGCGAGCCGCCAGACCTCGTTCGTCGTGTGGTGGTCCCGGGCCGAGAGGCCGATCATCACCTGGGGCATACCGATCGCGGGCGACCACTCGGCCCGCCGATTTAGCGTTCCGGGCTCGGGGGGGGTCACGGGATCCCGTGCCCGATCCCGACCGAGCCGAGCGGGAGGAACACCGCGAGGACGACCCCGGCGAGGTAGATCGCGCCCAGCGCGAAGTGGCGCTCGAACGGCACCCGGGTCGCGGTCGGCTGCCGGACCAGCGCCCGGTCCCCGATCGCCGCGAGGCCGGCCATCGCGACGAGCGCGCCGAAGTACGCCGGTCCGAGCCCGATCGCGAGCCCGAACAGCGCGAGCAGCCCGAGGGCGAGCGCGTGCAGCGCCGGGACGAGCCGGGCGGAGCGCGCGGCGCCGAGGCGCACCGGCACCGAGAAGAGCCCGAGCGCGCGATCGCTCTCGAGGTCGCCGAGGCTGTGGATCGTCTCGAACGACGTGCCCCACGCGAGCAGCCCGCCGACCGCGAGCAGGACCGGGAGCGGGAGCGCCCCCCGGACCGCGATGTAGACCGCGGCGGGCGTGATCGCCTCGACGAGCCCGAGGAACGCGGTCGTGAACGACGTGACCCGCTTCGTGTAGCTGTAGCCGAGCACGAGCGCGAGCGCGATCGGAGCGAGCACGAACGCGAGGGGGTTGAGGAAGTACGCCGCCGCGACGAGGACCGCCGCGTTCGCCGCGCAGAACCCGAGGGCGAACGCGGACGAGCCCCGCCCGGCGGCGAGCAGCCGGCCGCTCGTGCGCGGGTTGCGGGCGTCGAGCGCGCGGTCCGCCCACCGATTGAAGCTGTGCCCCGCGTTGCGGGCCGCGACGAACGCGACCACGACCAGCGCGAACGTCCGCAGGCTCGGAAGACCGTCCGCGGCCAGCACGAGGAATGCGAGCGCGAACGGGAGGTTCAGCCCGAGGTTCTGGATCTCGAGGAACCGGCCGAGCTCGCGCGCGCGCGGTGCCGGCGGGGGGCGCGCCGCGCTCACCGCTCGGCCCGGCCGAGGAGCCGTGCGAGCACCGGGTCGGCCCGGATCACCTCGTCCGCGGCGCGGGCCGCGGCCGCGTCCGAGCGGATCTCCTCGGGCCAGGGGCGGGGGAACCCGTCCTCCGGCCCCTTTCGGGTCGCGTCGATCCCGACCTTCCCGCCCAAGTTCGGCACCGGGTTCGAGATCGAGAGCTGGTCGACCGGCCCCTGCACGAGCTCGAGGTCGCGCGCCGGGTCGGCCTGGAGCCCGACGCGGTAGAGGACCTCGGAGAGGTCGTGCACGTCGACGTCCGCGTCGACGACGATGAGGTAGCGCACGAACATCATCTGGCCGAGCCCCCAGAGCGCGTGCATGACCTTGCGCGGGTGATCGGGGTAGGACTTGCGGATCGCGACGATCCCGACGTTGATGAACAGTCCCGCCTCGGGCAGGTCGAGGTCGACGACCTCGGGGAGGACGAGCCGGACCACCGGGAGGAAGATCCGCTCGACCGCCTTGCCGAGGACCGCGTCCTCCGTCGGCGGCTTGCCGGTGACGGTCGCGAGGTAGACCGGCCGCTCGCGGTGCGTGATCCGGACGACGTGGAAGACCGGGAACGGCTCGGGGGCGGAGTAGTAGCCCGTGTGGTCGCCGAAGGGGCCCTCGATCCGCCGCTCCGCGGGATCGACGTAGCCCTCGAGCACGATCTCGGCCTGCGCGGGCACCTCGAGGTCGACCGAGCGGGCGCGCACCAGCTCGACCGGCTCGGAGCGGAGGAACCCGGCGAACGCGAAGTTCGAGACCCCCTCGGGCACCGGCGCGAGCCCGGAGAAGACCGTCGCGGGGTCGGCGCCGATCACCGCCGCCACCGGCATCCGCTCTCCGCGGGCCGCCCACTTGCGGTAGTTGCTCGCGCCGACGCGGTGCACCTGGAAGTGCATCCCCAGCGTGTCGGGGCCGTACTGCTGCAGGCGGTAGATCCCGGCGTGCGTCGCCCCGGTCTCGGGGTCGGCGGTGACGACCACCGGGAACGTGATCGTCCGGCCGCCGTCCTTCGGCCAGCACTTCAGGATCGGGAGTCGGTCCAGGTCGACCGTCGGCTCCTCGACCTCCTGGACCGGGCCCGAGCGCACGCGGCGGGGAGCGAGCGCGCGCAGCGTCGAGAGCGTGTCGATCGTCCCGGAGAGATCGCGCACCGCGCCGACGAGGCCGGCGGGGGGCCGCAGCTGCACGAGCCGGGCGATCCGCTCCGCGACCGCGTCGACGCGCTCCGCGTCGAGCGCGAGCGCGATCCGGCGGAGCGAGCCCATGAGGTTCGTGACGACCGGCATCGCGGCCCCGGGCACGCGCTCGAAGAGGAGCGCCGGCCCGTCGGCCCGGAGCACCCGCTGGGTCACCTCGGTGATCTCGAGGTCCCGGGACACCGGTCGGGAGATCCGCACGAGGTCGCCCTGCGCTTCGAGGCGGGCGAGGAACTCGCCGAGGCTCCGGAACGGCACGGGCATCGGCGAGCCGCCCCGCTTATTTAACCGACCGAACCCCGGCCGCGCAGGTTCATATCGGAACCTCGGTGTGCCCCGCTCGCATGCAGTCCCTCACGCTCGAGTTCCGGTCCGAGGACCTCGCGCTCCTCGGCCTGCTGCCCCCGGGGCTCTTCGCGAAGTACGAGGAGATCGAGCTGCTCGAGACGCTGCGGCTCGAGCAGGGCTGGCGCCTCCAGCTGTTGCGCGTGCGGCGGCGCGGCCCCCTGCGGACCGCGGGCGAGCTCGAGCGCGAATCGCGGCGGATCCGCTCGCTCTACGGCCTCGAGAGCTTCGAGCTCGTCGAGCGGCGCCCGAGGACCCGGGACTACATCGTGCTCGTCCGCCAGCGGAACCCCGAACGGCTGCGGCGCCTGCTCGCCCTCGCGGGCGGCGAGGTCGCCCCGACCGCGCCGTTCCGGCTGAACGCCGAGAAGGTCGTCGCGTCCTTCCGGGGCGAGGAGCGGGCCCTGCGCCGCGTGCTGAAGCGCCTCGACCGCGAGGAGTTCCCGTACCGCATCCTCCGCGCGTCCGGTCACCCCTTCGTGCCGGGGGAGGCGTCCCCGCTCCTGACCCCGCTCCAGGCCCAGCTGATCGCGCGGGCCTGGGTCCTCGGCTACTACGCGGTGCCCCGGCGGATCACGCTGAGCCGCCTCGCGCGCCAGTCCGGTCGCAGCGCGCCCGGGCTCGGGAAGGTGCTGCGCCGCGCCGAGGGCCGGCTGGTCGCGCGGTGGCTCGCCGCCGAGGGGTCCGGCGCCGAGGATGCGCTCGCGCCGGGCGCATCGGCGCGGGAATCGTAAAGAGCGGGTCCCGTTCCCGGGGCCCGTGCCCCGTCCGCAGCGCGCCGTGTCGGTCGAGCGCGTGGAGGGGGCGACGCCGATCCGGCTCCCGGCCCGGGCGACCCGCGGGTCGGCGTGCTTCGACCTCGCCGCGGCGGAGGCGGTGGTGCTCGCGCGCGGCCGGGTGACCCTCGTGCGGACCGGGCTCCGGATGCGGGCGCCCCCGGGGACCTTCCTCGAGGTCCGGCCCCGCAGCGGGCTCAGCACGCGGGGCGTGCTGATGGTCAACGCGCCGGGGACGATCGACCGGGACTACTCCGGCGAGGTGCGCGTGCCCCTGACGTACCTGTTCGACGGCTCGTACGCGATCGGGGTCGGGGACCGGATCGGCCAGGTGCGGATCGTGCCGGACCTGCCGGCCCGGTTCCGGATCCGCCGGGTCCGGCCGGTCGCGACCCGCCGCGGCGGGTTCGGGAGCACCGGGCGGTAGCCGCGCGGCTACAGGGTCGTCTGCACGGTCTTCGGTCGGGGCGGCGCGAGTCCGTGGCCGGCGGCGGCGTCCGCCTCGACGGTCTCCAGCATCGAGTGCATCCGCCGCTCGCGCGCGGACGCCGCGCGGTGCATCCCGACGTCCCGCGTCCCCTCGGCGACGAGGACGAGGACCCGGCCGGTCCGGGCCCTCCCGGTGCGTCCGCGGCGCTGGATCGTGCGGATGACGTCCGGGATCGGCTCGTAGAAGACCACGAGGTCGGTCGCGGGGATGTCGAGCCCCTCCTCGGCGACCGAGGTCGCGACGAGGCAGTTGATCGTGCCCGAGCGGAAGGCGTCGAGGACCCGGACCTGCTCCCGCTGCGAGAGCCCGACGTCGTCGCCGTGGGTCGCCTGGCCGACGAACCGCGCCGGCCGGACCGCGGGGTCGTGGAGCCGCTCGAGCTCCTCGACCAGCCGGTCGATCGTGTCGCGGTACTGGCCGAAGACGATCACCCGCGCGTTCGGCTTCCCGTCGAGCTCCTCCGCCACGAGTCGGACCGTCGTCGCGAGCTTCGGATGCTCCAGCGTGAGGCCGTCGAGCCGCCGCCGGACCTCGACGACGTCCGGATCGGAGAGGAACGCCCGCTGCGCCGGCGTCATGCGCTTCCCGGCGGGCGGCGTCTGCCGCCCCAGGAACTCCCGCAGCGAGTCGACGCCCTGGCTCTCGATCAGCTCGAGCGCGTGGAGGGTCTTCATCGCGGCCGCCTGGGCGGTGACCGCCTTCCACAGGTTCGGGGCGCTCTCGCCGCTCGCCCGCGACCCCGCGATCCCGCGGCGCAGGGTCGCCCCGACGTCGAGCAGCGCGCGCCGACCGGTGTCGTTCCCCGAGAGGAGGCCGAGCCCCCGCAGGGTCTCGATCGGCCGGGCGGCCGCGGCACGGAGCCGGATCGCGAGGTCCTGGACCTCCGGCGGCATCGGCACCGAGACCGTCTCGACCCCGACCCCGTGGACGTACGGGACCACGTCCGGGCTGTGATCGGTGCGGTACTCGAACCGCTCGATCCCCAGATGGTTCCAGACCTCGCGGATCCGCGCGAGGCTCCCGCCGGGGGAGGCGGTCATCGCGAGGACCCGGGCCGGCGCGCGCTCGAGGTTCGCCCGGCCGATCGCGACGTAGGGGTAGTCCCCGACGGCGCGGTGCGCCTCGTCGAACACGAGGAGCGAGAACGTCGAGAGCGGGAACCCGCCCTCCGCGAGGTCGTTCGCGATCACCTGGGGGGTCGCGACCACGACCTGCGGCGGGTGCAGCAGGTCCGCCCGCCGCTCGGGCGGGATCGCCCCCGTGAGCGCGAGCGGTTCCGGAGCGAAGAGGGCCGCCGCGACGCTGCGCGCGTGCTGGACGACCAGCGGGCGGGTCGGGGCGAGGAACAGGATCGAGCGGGTCGGCTCCCGCAGGAGGAACTCGGCGATCACGCGGAGCGCGATCGCGGTCTTCCCGAGACCGGTCGGGAGCACGACGAGCGTGTTGTGCGCGACCGCGGTCGCCGCGATGCGCTCCTGGTAGAGGCGGTCGTCGAGGATCCCCGGGCGGACCCTCGGGTGCTCGACGGTCCCCATCGCCCGCGCGCTCGGGGTCCCGAGCGGTCGCGGCTTTATTAGCGACCGTCTACGCGTCGGGAATGATCCCGCTCGCGGAGGTGCTCCTCCTCGTCCTCGGCGCCGCGCTCGTGTTGCTCTACCAGGGCGCAGCGGTCGTCCTCGCGTACCAGGTCGAGCAGCTCGAACCCGCGCCCTCGCCGGCGGTCCCGCGCGACTTCGGCACGGTCAGCGTCGTGATCGCCGCACGGAACGAGGAGGACGACCTGGGCCCGACGCTCGACGGGCTCCTGGCCCAGGACTACCCGAACCTCGAGATCGTCGTGGTCGACGGCGGCTCGACGGACGGGACCCGGGACGTGGTCGCGGGTCGCGGCCCGCGCGTGCGCCTCCTCTCGGAGCCCCCGCTCCCGCCGGACTGGGTCGGCAAGAGCTGGGCGTGCTGGACCGGCGTGCGGGCCACCCAGGGCCCCTGGCTCCTGTTCGTCGACGCGGACGTGCGGACCGCGCCGACCGCCGTGCGCACCGTGCTCGAGTGGGCGGAGCGCGAGCGCGCCGACCTCGCGACGATCGGCCCGCAGGTCGAGATGGTCGGTTTCTGGGAGCGGCTCGTCCTGCCGTTCTACATCCAGCGGGTCCTCCTCGCGTTCCGGCCCCCGCACATGGATCGCCCCGGTCGGCGGGCCGCGATGGCCAACGGCCAGTTCTGGCTGACGCGACGCACCGCCTACGAGGCCTGCGGCGGCCACGCGGCGGTCCGGTCGAACCTCATCGAGGACGTCGCGATCGCCCGACGGTACCGCGACGCGGGCCTCCGGATCCGCTTCGCGTGGGCCCCACGCCTCGGATCGACGCGGATGTACCGGGACCGCCACGAGATGTTCGAAGGGCTCCTCAAGAACGTGCACGGGGTCGAATTCTCGGCGGTGCGCCTCATGGGCCTCCTCGCGAGCCTGATCGGGTTCTACCTGCTCCCCCTCGGCCTCCTGCCGCTCGGGATCGCGCTCGGGAACCCCGGGCTGATCGGGGTCGGCGCGTTCCTCTACGTCGCGCTGTTCGGCAAGCACGTCGCGTTCGCCCGAGCGGTCGACGCCCCGGCGGGGTACGGGTTCCTCTATCCCGTGGCCGTCGCGTGGTACGTGGGGCTCGTCGCGACCTCGCTGGGGCGGGGCCTGCGGCATCGGACGGTGTCGTGGAAGGGACGGGCGTACCCGCTCGAGGGGTAGTCCACCGAACCGATAAGTGGGCGAACGGCCTCGAACTCCTCCGTTCATGGAGAGCGCCGCGTTCCCGACGTACGACCTCTACATCGGCGGGCACGAGGTCCCCGGTGCCCGGGCGGAGCGACGGGAGGTCACCGACCCGGCGACCAACGCGCCGATCGCCCGTGCCGCGGTCGGCTCGCGGGAGGACGCGCACTCCGCGATGGAGGTCGCGGACCGGGCGTTCCGCGAATCTCCGTGGGCGACGGACGACGGGGCGCGTCGCGCCCGCGCCCTCCACCGGCTCGCGGGCCTCGTCGAGGCCCAGGCCGAGTCGATCGCGCGGCTCGAGACGCTGAACATGGGCAAGCCGCTACGGGAGTCGCGCGGCGACCTCGCGTACGTCGTGCGGACCCTCGAGTACTTCGCCGGCCTCGCCGACAAGCTCGAGGGGGAGACGATCCCGGTCCCGGGCCCCCGGTTCGACTACACGGTGCGCGAGCCGCTCGGGGTCACGGTCCACATCGCGCCCTGGAACTACCCGCTCGTGCTCGCGGTCCGCTCCGTCGCACCGGCGCTCGCCGCGGGGAATGCGGTCGTGCTCAAGCCGGCCAGCCTGACGCCCCTGTCCGCGATCGCGTTCGCCCGGCTCGCGAAGGAGGCGGGACTCCCGGACGGGATCCTGAACGTCGTGATCGGCAGCGGAACGGAGGTCGGCGAGGCGCTGGTCGAGGATCCCCGCTGCGCGTCGGTCACGCTCACCGGCAGCGGGGAGGTCGGCCGACGGATCGCCGAGCTCGCGGCGCGCCGGCTCGTGCCCGCGACCCTCGAGCTCGGCGGGAAGGGTCCGGTGATCGTCTTCGCCGACGCGGACCTCGACCGCGTCGCGAAGGCGATCGGCTACGGGATCTTCGGGAACGCGGGTCAGATGTGCTGGGCCGCGTCCCGACTCCTCGTCCACGAGAGCCTGCGCGCGCCGCTGGTCGACCGGGTCCGGGCGATCGCGGAGCGCTTGAAGCTCGGTCCCGGGGTCGAGGACGGGGTCGAGATGGGGCCGCTGGTGTCGAAGGAGCACGAGGCGCGCGTCCTCGACTACATCGAGGACGCCCGCGCGACCGGCGGAGTGGTCGTCACCGGCGGCTCGAAGGTCACGGACGGTCCGCTGCGCGCGGGGAACTTCGTGCGTCCGACGGTCCTCGCCGACCTGCCGCCGAGCGCGCGCGCACGGCGCGAGGAGGTCTTCGGGCCGGTGCTCTCGGTCGCCTCGTTCTCCGACCCGGACGAGGCGGTCCGCCTCGCGAACGACTCGCCGTACGGCCTCCTTGCCGCGCTGTGGACCCGCGACCTCGGGACCGCCCATGCGGTCGCCCGCCGCCTCGAGTCCGGCATGGTGGTCGTGAACGAGGCCCCGGTCACGTTCCCCCAGTCGCCGTTCGCCGGGGTCAAGGGCAGCGGGCTCGGCTTCGAGCAGGGCCACCGCGCGCTCGAGCCGTTCACCCGGCGCAAGAACGTCCTCGTGCACCTCGGGGCACCGAAGCGTACGGGGTAGGGGCGCGGCGCGCCGGGGACCGCCCGGGTTCGTACGAAAGCCGAAAAGGGACCCGGGTCGCTCGTCGCGCACCCGTGACCGCCCCGGCCCCGGCCCCCGGAACGTGGGGCGCGTGCAGCTTCTGCGGCGTCGCGGTGCCCGCCGGGGCCACGAAGTGCCCGATCTGCGGCGCCGACCGTCCGGTCCCCGCCGGCGGGATCTCGGGGGCGGCACGGCCGGTCCGCCGACGGATCCGCCTCACCGCGACGTTGCGGACGGGGATCGTCGCGGCCGTCGCCATCGGGCTCGCGTACACCCTGATCGCCGCGGTCCTCGCGGGCCCGCCGGTGGTCCCGGATCCCTTGACGACCGCGGGCAGCTACTCGCTCGCCCCGGGCAACTTCACGGTGATCTGGGGGAACATCACCGGCGGGGACTACATCCAGGGCAACTACTCGTCGATGAGCCCGCCCGGGATGGACATCGCGGTCGCGATCTACAACCAGAGCGAGTACTCGTGGTTCGTGAACGGCACCGGCACGCCCGGAACGCAGTGGAACAACACGCCGGCCTGGCAGGGGGAGGTCATCTTCGCGGCACCGTACACCGACACGTACTTCTTCGTCTTCTCGAACCCGCTGCCCGTCACGAGCGGGATCACGGTCGAGATCTACGTCGCGACGACCTACGAATCCGACGTCGCCGAGGACGGCGGGATCTAGTCGGTGTCCGCCGCCGGGGTCCCGGCGGGCGCCGTGTACTCGGTGCGCCGCAGGTACTCCGGCGGCACGCGGTCGACGAGGAACACCGTCTTGCCGGCCCGCATGATCACGATCCCGTCGCCGCGCGCCCGGGCCGCGTCGACCTCGAGGATCACCGGCGCCGGGGTCCGGACCGAGCCGGCACCGTGGGCGTCCGCCGCGGTCTTCGAGAGGTGGACCTTCTTGCGGTCGGACGGCTTCAGCCCGACCTCGAGCACGATCGGGAGCTCCTCCTCCGTCACGGGGTAGTAGAGGAGGTCCGGGATGTGGTCGGTCGGCAGGTCGAGGTCGACCTCGACCGTGTGGGCGTAGGTCGCGCGGATCCGGTCGTCCCGCACCTCGTAGCGTCCCTTCGGGTCGGTCTCGGTGATCGCCACCAGGTGCTGCGTGCGCAGCCAGTGGTAGGCGGGGTGCTTCTGGCCGATCGCCCGCACGATCTGCGGGAGCGCGATCCATCCCCGCGGGTCGATCTCGAGCTGGTAGCGGTCCGGGAAGTGCCGCAGAATGCCGGTGAGGATCCGCCCGAGGTGGTCGAGCTCCCGGTCGTTCATGAGGAACCGGCCGGGCTGCCCGCAGACCGGGCAGGTCTCGGCCCGGAAGTAGCCGTGCTGGGCGCACTCCTTCAGCATCGCGGGGTCGCCTCTCCCTACGCCTTGACCTTGTCCGCCTTCTTCTCGAAGTCGGTCAACAGGTCGCCGTAGAGGTCGGCGAGGTCCTTCAGCACGCGCTTGAGCACCTGCTGCGGTTTCTCGCCCTTCGTCTTGAGGACGAGGGTCGGCCGCTCGAGGTAGGGGTGCCCGAGGTAGTAGCGCGCCTCGACGACCTTCTCCTCCTTCTGCAGCGCCTCGACCAGGGGGATCAGCAGGGTCTCCTCGCCGCGCGGCAGCTCGACGCGGAGGAGGTCGCTCGACTTCTCGACGACGCGCAGCTCCATCGAAGGCACCGGGAGTCGGGCCACCGAAGCTCGGTTCTTAAGCGTGGCGGAAGCGGCCCTCGGAGCGCGCGGAGCCGCGGCCCCGTACGTCCCGACGCGCCTATATCGGCCGCCGCCTCCGGGGCGGCGGGTCCGGATGAAGTTCCTCGTCGTCGGCGGGGGCGCGCGCGAGCACGCGCTCGCCGCGGCCCTTGCCCGGGCCGAGGCGACGATCGTCGTCGCGAGCGCGAACGCGAACCCGGGGCTCGAGCGCCTCGCCCGGGCCTCGGTCCGGACCGACCCGACGGACGGCGCATCGGTCGTCGCGTTCGCCCGCGCCCAAGGGGTCGACGGCGCGGTGATCGGCCCCGAGGCCCCGCTCGCCGCCGGCGTGGCGGACGCGCTGCGCGCGGCGGAGATCCCGACGGTCGGCCCGTCCCGGGACGCGGCCCGGATCGAGACGTCCAAGGTCTTCTGCCGCGCGCTCCTCGCGCGCCACGGGATCGCCGCCTCCCCGAAGGTCGCGACCCCGACGACGGTCGAGGAGGTCGACCGGACGATCGCCGGGTTCGGTGGGCCGTTCGTCGTGAAACCGGACGGATTGACCGCCGGCAAGGGCGTGTGGGTAGAGGGCGCGGACTTCTCCGACCCGAAGGAGGGGGCGGTCTACGCGAAGTCCCTCCTCCTCCAGGGCGGACGCGTGCTGATCGAGGAGAAGCTCGAGGGCGAGGAGTTCAGCCAGATGGCGTTCGTGACCGACGACGGCGTCTACCCGATGCCGGCGGTCCAGGACTTCAAGCGCGCCCGGGAGGGCAACCTCGGGGGGAACACCGGCGGCATGGGATCGTACTCCCAGCGCGACCATCTCCTCCCGTTCCTTCCGGCCGCGGACCGGGAGGCGGCGATCGACCTCGTGCACCGCACGGTCGCGGGGCTGCGCGCCGAGGGGATCCCGTACCGGGGGATCCTCTACGGCGGGTTCATGCTGACCGCCCGGGGTCCGGTGCTCGTGGAGTACAACGCGCGGTTCGGCGACCCCGAGGGGATCAACGCGCTCACGCTGTACGAGGAGGGCAACTTCGCCGAGCTGTTGCTCGGGATCGCGACCGGTCGGGCCGATCCGAACCTCGTCCGGTTCCGCCTCCGCTCCACGGTCGTGAAGTACCTCGTTCCCCCCGGCTACGGGGACCGGCCGCAGCCCGGTGGGCTCCTCGCGATCGACGAGGGCGCGATCGAGGCGGCGGGCGTCCACGTCGTCTACGGATCGGTCGAGGCCGCGGGCCCCGGGACGGTCCGCCTCGGGTCGTCGCGCGGGGTCGCGCTGGTCGGGGAGGCGAGCGCGATCCACGAGGCCGGTACCCGGGTCGAGGCGGCGCTCCGGTTCGTCCGCGGCGAGTACTACGTGCGCCACGACATCGGCACGAAGGACGACCTCGCCCGCCGGGTCGAGCACCTCCGCCAGCTCCGCGCCCCGGGGGCGAAGCCGTCGCCGCTGCCGCTGAGCGTCGCCCCCGCCGCCGCGCCCCCGTCGAGCGCCGGCACCTCCGAGCAGCTCCTCGACTGACGCGGCGGCGCGAGCGGATCGGGAGGGGGCGCCCGTGGACCTGTTCACGCACGTGATCTTCGCGTACCTGCTCTCGTTCGTCGTCTGGGGACCGGCGGCGCCCCAGTACATCGCGGCGGGCGCGCTCGCGGGCGGCCTTCCGGACGCCGACATCCTCCTGTTCCCGCTGACCCGGCGGTTCCCCGCGCTCCACCACCGGGGGATCGTCCACACGGTCCTCGGCGTGACGGTCCTCGCCGCGGTCGGCGCGTTCCTCGTGCCGTACCTCCCGTACTTCACCCCCGCGTCGACGCTCCTCTACTTCGTCGCGATGGAGATCGGCGGGCTCTCGCACCTCGCCCTCGACGGGTTCACGAACTACGCGGTCGCGCCGCTCGAGCCGTTCTCCCGCCGCGTGCTCCGCCTCGACGCCGACCTCGCGGTCAACCTGGTGACGATCGGCCTGACCGCGGCGACGCTGGTCGTCCTGATCGCGGAGCACGGGACCGCCGCGTTCAACGTGTGGGTCGAGACCGTGTGGATCCTGATCGTGATCTACGGCGGCTACCTCGTCGTGCGCGGCGTCGCGCGCTGGCGGGCCGGGCGCGTGCGCCGTCGGGAGGGGTACTCCGCGGTGCTGCCGCGCGCGGCGCCGTGGAGCTGGCTCCTGGTCGACGCGGACGACGCCCCGGACCGCTACCGGATCCGCGTCCGCGACCTCGAGCTGGGCCACGGCCTCGAGGGGCCGGAACGGCGCCTCGCGGTCGCGAAGCTACCGCCGGCGCCGGGGCCGGTCGACTCGCCCCAGGCCGCCCTCGACCGGACGTACGTCGCCGCGATGGCGACGAACCGATGGCTCGCCCGCAACTACCACTTCGGCGAGGCGGTCGCCCGCGGGGATGTCTACGAGGTCCGGTGGTACCTCGTCGGCGCCCGCGGCCTCCGGCGGCAGTTCGGGGTCCGCGGCGAGATCGATCGCCGCACCGGGGCGATGACGCTCCGCTCGGGATTCGTCCGGCCCCCCGCGCCGCCGACCGCGACCGGGTGAGCGGCGAGCGCGCGCGCTCGGCCCGCCCAGCGTTAAATACCGACGTCCCGGTGTTGAGGGCTCCGATGTTCTGCCCTCAGTGCAAGCGACTCATGAGCCCCGATCGCGCCGGCGGGGTCTGGAAGTGCCCGGCGTGCGGGACGAAGGTCCCGCTCGGCCGCGGGGTCGAGGTCGGCCGCTCGACCCCCGCGGGGCGCGAGATGGCCGTGGTCGACACGAAGACCGTCACGCTCCCGACCGCGGACGAGCTCTGCGCGAAGTGCGGGAACACGAAGGCGTACTGGGTGCTGCGGCAGACCCGGGGGGCGGACGAGCCCGAGACGCGGATCTTCGAGTGCACGAAGTGCGGCTACAAGTGGCGCGAGTACCAATGAGCGCCGGGGCGCCCGACCCGATCGCCCGCGCGTTCGCTCCCGACCGGCGGGGGGCCCCCGTGCGCGTCCGTGGCTGGGTGCAGCGCTCGCGCTCGTCCGGCGGGATCCTGTTCCTCCACCTGCGGGACCGCACCGGCACGGTCCAGGTGACCGGCAAGAAGGACGTCCTGGGCCCCGAGGCGTTCGCGGCGGCCGAGCACGTGCAGGTCGAGGGCGTGATCGAGGTCGAGGGGACGGTGGCGGACGACCCGCGCGCACCCGGCGGCCGGGAGGTCCGGGCCCGGACGATCCGGGTCGTCGACCCCGGGCTGCCGTTCCCGATCTTCCAGGAGCAGACCGAGGAGTTCCGCCTCGACAAGCGCCACCTCGTGATCCGCTCCGACGAGCACGTCGCGACCTTCCGCGTGAAGGCCGAGCTGCTGCGGGCGCTGCGCGCGTTCCTCGACGCGGAGGAGGTCCTCGAGGTGACCCCGCCGATCCTGACCGGGAACCCGGCGGAGGGCGGCGCGGAGGCGTTCCAGATCGACTACTTCGGGCGGCCGGGCTACCTCTCGCAGACCGCGCAGCTCTACCTCGAGGCGATGCTCTCCCCGCACGAGCGGGTCTACGCGCTGACCCCGTCGTTCCGCGCGGAGAAGTCGCGGACGCCGCGGCACCTGACCGAGTACCAGCACCTCGAGATCGAGCTCGCGTGGTGCGACCTCGACGGGCTGATGTCGTTCATCGAGCGGATGGTCGTCGCGGCGTGCCACGCGGTCGCCGAGCGTCGGCCGGCCGAGCTCCGCGCGCTCGGGCGGAAGCCCGAGGAGCTCGCCGCGCTCGCGCCGCCGTTCCCCCGGATCTCGTATGCGGACGCGATCGACCGGCTCGCGCGCGAGGGGTTCCCGGTGCGCTGGGGCAGCGACCTCGGGACCGCCGAGGAACGCGCGCTCACGCTCGAGTCGGCGGTCCCGCTGTTCGTCACGCGCTACCCACGCGAGCTGAAGGCGTTCTACATGCTGCGCTCGCCGGACGACCCGCGCACGGTCGAGGCGACGGACCTCCTCGCGCCGGAGGGGTACGGGGAGATGGTCGGGGCGTCGTGCCGCGAGACGAGCCTCGACCGCCTCACCGAGCGGCTCACCGCGGTCGGCGCGAACCTCGCCGACTACGAGTGGTACCTCGATCTGCGCCGCCACGGCAACGTGCCGCACGCCGGCTTCGGCCTCGGGATCGAGCGGATCCTCCGCTGGATGGTGCGGCGCGAGCACATCCGCGAGACGACCCCGTTCCCCCGCACGCCGTCGCGCCACACGCCCTGACGCGCCCCGCCCGGGGCGGCGCGGGGGCAAGGTTCAATAGCGTCGGCGCGCGTGCGCTCCCTGCCGTTCCGGACCGGAGATCCTAGACTTGGCGGCGATGCACGGATCGGACCGGGGAGGGGAGCGCGCGGCGTCGCCCCCCGCGAAGGCCGCGCCCGGGGCGGTGGTCGTCGAGCGGATCACGCACCACGACGTGCCCGAGATCTGCAGCCTCTACCGGCGCGTGTGGGAGCCCCCGCACTCGCCGCCGCTCCCGGCGGAGCTCGTGAAGTCGTGGCAGCCGGCGGCGCTCGAGTTCACGAGCCGGATGGAGGGCGTCACGTACTTCGCCGCGCGCCGCGACGGGAAGCTGCTCGGGGTGATCGGCTGCGAGGTCGCGCACGGCAACTGCCATCTGGTCGACCTCGCGGTCGACCCCGAGGCGCGCCGCCAGCGCGTGGCGAGCGCGCTGGTCGCGTCCGCGCTCGAGTGGGCGCACCACGCGAACGCGGTCGAGGTGTGGGCCGATACGCTCGCGCAGTTCTCCGCGGCGGCCGCGCTGTTCAAGCACCTCGGCTTCGCCGAGTGCGGCGTCCTGCACAAGCACGAGTGGAACGAGGACGTCCGCCTGTTCGAGCGGATGCTCTAGGGCCGCCCGGCGCCCGCGCGGGCCGGCCGGTTCTGCGGGAGCCCGTGCGTCTGCTGGAGCGAGCGCAGGCGGCGCAGCCCCTCCTCCGGATGGCCGCGGAAGAACTCGCGGGCGCCGCGCGCGAGCTCGGTCGCCTCGAGCTCGGTCGCGATCCCGTGCGCCCGCTCGTCGAGCAGGTAGTCCCCGTAGTCGGCGATGTAGCGGGGCAGCCCGTCCTTGAGCCGGTTGACCGCCTGGAGGCGGAGCGCGCGGATCTGCTGCTTCAGCGGCGCGAGCTTGCCGGCGCGCAGCTCGCTCTCGAGGTCGTCCTCGACGGACGCCGGGTCCTGCGGGGGATCGACGCCGATCGCCTGCATGTCGCGCAGGAGCGCGACGACCCGCTCGAGCTCCTCGCGGGCCTGGTCCAGGTGGCGCTCCTTGAGCGAGAGGACGCGGTCGACCTGCTGGAACGTCGTGAGCGCCTGGGCGAGGTCGCCGGTCCGCGCGGCGTGGAGCGTGTCCTCGATCTGGTCCCGCTCGAGGCGGCTGTCGACCGAGTACGCCTCGAGCCGGGTCAGTCGGGCCCGCGTCCGCTTCTGCCATTCCTCGAAGCCGGCGACGATCCGCTGCTGCGCGATCCGCTCGATCCCGCGGACCGCCTCGGCCCACGGCTCGGGGTTCCAGGACGTGCGCGCCGCCTCCTCGGCCCACGCCGGGAGCCGGGGGACGTCGACACCGAGCGGCCCCGCGCCGTCGGCCCACTGGGCGACGCGGGCGAGCCGCCGGGTGAGCTCCGCCGCGAACGGGTTCGCGGGGGGCGCCGTGACGCGGTGCGGGGGCGGTCGCGAGGCCGCCCGGGGC
>JASHQY010000158.1 GCA_030038885.1 Thermoplasmata archaeon
AGAGCGATCATCAGCCACCCTCCGACGAGGAACGTCGTTTCCCGGAGCATGTTCGCTGGACGGCCGACGAGGACGCGAGTTCCCCCGGTCCCAAGGGGGTCGCACCCCGGAGAGGCCGATCGGGTTGATGAGCCGGCCCCCCGGGCGACCGGCCGGAGCTCCCCTCGTTCCCCCTCGCTCTGGAAGCCCTTTGTCCGGGTCGGGATCGGGGCCTCGCACCGGAGTCGGGCCCTGGGGGGCGGGGAACTCCGGCGCGTGGGATCCCAGGGAACCCTACCGTGCCGGGTTCGGTGCGCCGGGATCGGCCGACGGAGCACGCAGCGACTCCACCAGGCGTCGCCACTTCGACTCGCGGATGCCGAAGAACCGTCGCCCGTCGAGACGTTGGCGCTCGACCCCCTCGACGAACACGACGATCGACGGAGTGATCCGGATCCGAAAGTCGTCCCACAGCGGGTCGCGGAGATCGGTGATGTCCGCGATCGCGAGGGTTCCGGGAAATTCCCGCCGGCGGGCGACGAAGCGCGGCACGAACCGCCGGGTGACCGGGCACCAGGCCGCGGCGAAGCAGACCCCGTACGTTCCGCGACGGCTCAGCCGCCCGCTCCGAAAGTCGTCCGTGCGAAGGATCTCGAGCCCGGTCCGGGCCCAGGGCACCTCGTCCGTCAATCGGTTCGGTTCGAGAGGATGAACTCGTTGCCGTCCGGGTCCGCGAACACCGCGCGGACGAAGTCACCGAAAGGGGAGTCGACGTGCTTCGGCTCCGAGGTCACGGTGCCTCCGCGGCGCCGGATCTCCCGGCACGCCGCCTCGGGATCCGGGTGCTGGAAGATGATGCCCGACACCGTCCCGGGATCCCGGCCCTCTTCCCCCGGGGACTGGACGTGCATCGTGAGGATCGTCGACGTGCCGGGAATCGCGAACACGGCCCGCTGGACCTTCTCCTGGAAGTTGATCTCGTTGAGTCCGAGCACGTCTTGGTAGAACGCCCGCGCCCGCTGGATGTCCCGAACATGGATCGTTACGGCGTGGAGCCCCGAGATGACGTCCGTCACGTCCCGAGCCAGGGTCCTCGAGATTAAGACCTCGGTGGGTCCGGGGCGGCCCTCCCGGGGGTGGGGGGAGGGGTCCGCCCGGCCCGTGCTCCCGTCCGCTCGGCCCGGACGACGGATTCCCGGTTGGTCGAGAGGAACCCGGGACGACGGTCGGACCGGGCCCGAGCGGCGGGGTGCCGCCCGGGCGTGGGGTTTTTCTCCTAGGCCGTATCAGGGACTTCCGTGACGCGACCGGTGGCTGCGGGAGTCCTGACGATCATCGGCGGACTGTTCATCCTGGGAGGCGGCCTCGCGTTCGCCGCCATCGGGGTGCTGGTCTTCACGGTGTTCGGGTTTCTGAGCGGATTGTTCTTCGTCGGCGCGATCGTCGGAGTGATCGCGGTCCTCATGGGGATCCTGATGATCGCGGTCCCGTCCGCGCACGTCGTGTGGGGCGCCATCGCGATCATCATGGCGATCCTGAGCATCCCCTTCGCCCTCGCGGGAATCTTCCTGGGGTTCATCCTCGCGCTCATCGGCGGCATCCTCGCGCTCGCGTGGAAGCCCCTGCCCGCGCCGCCGCCGGTGCCCGTCACCGAGGCCCGCAAGGTATAGGGCCTCGGGCGGCCGCGTCCGCGTCCGCACGCTCGAGCGGTCCCCTCCGGAGGGCCGATCGGGCCGCGGAGGGGGCTCCCCTCCGGACCCCGCGGACGCAGGTCGTGCCTCGCGCGCGGCGCCCGTGCGGTAAAGGGCGTCCGACCCGACGCTCGATCGATCGACCGGATTCCCCGGGTCGTGGTCCCGGCCGCGACGATCGAGCGGGTCGGGGGAGCCCTTAACTGAGCGGAGAGGGCTCTCGGGCCGTGGCCGATCCCGCCCCGCGCCGCCTCGCGGCGATCATGTTCACGGATCTCGTGGGGTTTACCCGGCTCGGGCAGGAGGACGAGGAGACCGCCCTCCGCCTGCGCCGCGAGCATCAGTCGATCCTCCGCCCGATCTTCGTGGCGCACCACGGCCGTGAGGTGAAGTCCCTCGGCGACGGGTTCCTGATCGAGTTCTCGAGCGCGATGGAATCCGTGCAGTGCGCGGTCGAGATCCAGCAGGCGCTCGCCCGGCGGAACGCGGACCCCTCCGCCCAGGGCCGGATCCTCCTGCGGATCGGGATCCACGTCGGGGACGTCGTCGGGGAGGGGGACGACATCGTGGGGGACGCGGTGAACGTGGCGTCCCGCATCGAGCCCCTCGCGGAGGCGGGGGGGGTCTGCGTGTCGAGCACCGTGTTCGACCAGGTGCGGAACAAGCTGCGCCTGCCGCTCGAGAAGATCGGGCCCCGCACGCTGAAGAACGTGGAGTACCCGATCGACGTGTACCGGGTGCTCCTGTGGGCCGAGTCGGATCGACCCGGCGTCGCCCCGTCGGGTACGTCGGCCCCGTCGCCCGACCTTCGACTCGCGATCCTGCCCCTCGCGAACATGAGCCCCGATGCGAACGACAGCTACTTCGCGGACGGGCTCACGGACGAGCTGATCACCCAGACGTCGAAGATCCCGGGGCTCCGCGTCGTCCCCCGCACGTCGGTCCTCCGCTACCGGGACAGCTCGAAGAGCCTGCGCGACGTCGCGCAGGAGCTCGGGGTCGGCTTCGCTCTCGCGGGCAGCGTCCGAAAGGCCGGGAACCAGCTGCGCGTCACGGTCGAGCTGCTCGATCCCCGCACGGAGGCCCGGCTCTGGTCGTCCCGGTACGATCGCCCGTTCGACGACGTCTTCGCGATCCAGGACGACATCGCGGGCCAGATCGCCGCGTCGATCTCGGCGCACCTCTCCCCCACGCCGGCGCCGGGCCGCTCGGCGTTCGCCCCGACGTCCCGGGACACGGAGGACATGGCGGCGTACGTCGCGTTCCTGCACGGCCGCAAGCTCTACGGGGA
Organism: Thermoplasmata archaeon; assembly: GCA_030038885.1. Classification (GTDB taxonomy): domain Archaea; phylum Thermoplasmatota; class Thermoplasmata; order Lutacidiplasmatales; family UBA184; genus Lutacidiplasma. The sequence goes on from JASHQY010000158.1 coordinate 2,962, forward strand.
GAAGGCATCGGAGGAGACCGTCCGCAAGGCCCTCGCGTTCTTCGAGGAGGCCGCGGCGCGGGACCCGCGCTTCGCCCGGGCCCATCTCGGGATCGCCGACAGCCTGGCGTGGCTCGCGGGGGAGGGCGCGCTCGACTACCGGACCACCAAGGCGCGGGCCCACGAGGAGGTCGCGACCGCGCTGCGGCTCAACGACTCCCTCGCCGAAGCGCACAGCTCGCTCGCCTCGTTCAACGTGGCCGAGGAGCACTGGCCCGAGGCGGTGCAGGAGGCGCGCCGCGCGATCGAGCTGAACCCCAGCCTCTCCGACCCGTACCGGTGGCTCGCCCAGGCGAGCGCCGGTGCAGGGAACATCTCGGAGGCGGTTCGGCTGCTCGAGACCGCGATGGCGATCGATCCGCTCGACGTCAACATCCTCGCGTTCCTCGGACGGGCGTACTCCTACGCGGGCCGGTCCGAGGACGCGCTCGCGCACTGGGAACGCATCCGGTCGCTCGTCCCGTTCCGGACCAACGCCCACCTGACCGAGTTCTACCTCGGCCGCGGAGAGTACGCGAAGGCGCGGGAGACGCTTCGCGAGATGGAGCGGATCCGGCCGACCAGCGCGTGGAACGAGGCGCTCCGGGGGGTCCTGGCCGCCCGGGAGGGCGACGCGGCGGCCGCCCATCGCGAGATCGAGCGCCTGCGCGCCCGCACCGAGGGAACGGCGATCACGACGTTCCTGATCGGGTTCATCCAGTTCGCCCTGGGCGAGACCGAGGAGTTCTACCGTTCGATGGAGATCGCCCGTGCGGACCGTACGCTGCCCGGTCTCGAGCTGATGTACTCCTCGATGTTCGATTCCGCCCGGAACGATCCGCGCTTTCGGGCCTACCTCGATCAGTACGTGCGGCAGCCGCGGGTCTCCTGAGCGGTCGGTCGCGCCCGGGGGGCCCGGCGGCCGCGCGGCTCCGGCCCCGGGAGTCCGCGGCGAGGACGGCGTCCGGGCCTCCGCGGGCTCAACGAGAGCGCTCGGGGCTCGGGGGGACCCACGGAGGAGCGTGGCCCCGTCCGCCTCCGCCGATCCGATCCCGCGCCGGAGGGCCCGGGCACGGCCCAAACCTCATTAGCGGGAGCCGGGATTCTCCCGGGTCCACGGCGCGCGGGCGGTTCGCGGCGCCGGGTTCCGAGGGGGCGACACGACGAGCGCGCGCAAGCCGTATCGGATCGGCCTCGTGCAGATGGCCTGCGGCCCCGCACCGGACGCGAACGTGGAGAAGGGCGTCGCGCAGGTCGTCGCGGCGGTCGGTCGCGGGGCCACGGTCGTGTGCCTCCCCGAGCTGTTCCGCACGCAGTACTTCTGCCAGAGCGAGGACCACGCGATGTTCGACGAGGCCGAGCCGATCCCCGGCCCGACGACCGAGCGGTTCGCCGCGGTCGCGAAGGAGCACCGGGTCACGCTGTTCGTCCCGGTGTTCGAGCGCCGCTCGGCCGGGGTCTACCACAACGCGACCGCGGTCCTCGGGCCGGACGGCACGCTGCTCGGGCGGTACCGCAAGATGCACATCCCGGACGATCCGCAGTTCTACGAGAAGTTCTACTTCACGCCGGGCGACCTCGGGTTCCCGACGTTCCCGGTCCACGGCGGCCGCACGGGGGTCCTGATCTGCTGGGACCAGTGGTACCCCGAGCCGGCGCGGCTCGAGGCGCTCGCGGGCGCGGAGCTCGTGTTCTATCCCACCGCGATCGGCTGGCACCCGCACGAGAAGGCGGAGTTCGGGGCCGCCGCGCACGACGCGTGGGAGACCGTGCAGCGGGCCCATGCGATCGCGAACGGCATGTATGTCGCGGTGCCGAACCGGGTCGGCGCGGAGCACGCGGACGTCCGGGGCCATCGCACCGACGGCCCCGGGCTCGAGTTCTGGGGCGCGTCGTTCGTCGCGGACCCGTTCGGCCGCGTGATCGCGAAGGCGTCCCACGACCGGGAGGAGCTCCTGCTCGCGGAGGTCGATCCCCGCGAGGTCGAACTCGTGCGGCAGCACTGGCCGTTCCTCCGGGACCGCCGCATCGACGCCTACGGTCCGATCACGCACCGGTGGCTCGACCCGCCGTGACCGCGGTCCGCGCCCCCCGGGGGACGCCCCGGTCGTTGGGCTACCGCCTCCCGGCGGAATGGGCGCCGCACGCCGCGACGTGGATCGCCTGGCCCCACGCGCGGGACGACTGGCCCGGCCGCTTCGAGGCGATCCCGTTCGTGTACTCCGAGATCGTCCGCCAGCTCGCCGCGCACGAGCCGGTGCGGATCGTCGTGCGGAGCGCCGCCGAGGAGGACCGCGTGCGGGAGCGCCTCGCCGCGGACGGCGTCGCGCTCGGGAACGTCCGGTGCTTCCGCTGGCCGACCGACCGATCGTGGGTCCGGGACTCGGGCCCGATCTTCGTTCGCCGCCCGGCCGCCGGCGCGGCGCCAGCGGCGCGGGCCGTCACGAGCTGGCGCTTCCGCGCGTGGGCGAAGTACGGGAACTGGCGCCGGGACGACCGCCTCGGAAATCGCATCGCGCGCGCGCTCGAGCTTCCCGCCTGGCGCCCGCGGCTACGAGGAGAGCGGATCGTGCTCGAGGGCGGAGCGATCGACGGGAACGGCGCGGGGCTGCTCCTCGCGACCGAGGAGTGCCTCCTCGGGGAGGTGCAGGCCCGCAACCCGGGGGTCGGCCGCGCCGAGCTCGAGCAGCTCTTCTCGGACTATCTCGGCGTCGACCGGGTCCTCTGGCTCGCGCGCGGGATCGTCGGCGACGACACCCACGGGCACGTCGACGACGTCGCGCGGTTCGTCGGGGAGCGCACGATCGTGGCCGCGCGTCCGCCGGGGGACGGCGACCCGAACCGCGCGCCGCTCGAGGAGAATCTCGGCCGGCTGCGCGCGGCGGTCGCGCCCGACGGCCGCCCGTTCCAGATCGAGGAGCTCCCGATGCCCGGACCGATCGAGTACTCGGGACAGCGGGTGCCGGCGAGCTACCTCAACTTCTACCTCGCGAACGGGCTCGTGCTGGTCCCGACGTTCAACGATCCCGCCGACCGGGAGGCGCTCGGGACGCTCGCCCGGCTGTTCCCGGATCGGACGGTTGTCGGGCTTCCGAGCCGGGACCTCATCTGGGGGCTCGGGTCGGTGCACTGCCTGACCCAGCAGGAGCCCGCGGCGTAGCGGCGAGGCGCCCCCGGGGCGGCGCGGTCAGCGGTTGACGGTCGCCATCGCCGCGTCCCCGTAGCGCGGGCCGGCCACCGCGCCGGGCGGCATCGCGCGGTCGATCGCGCGGAGGTCGTCGGGGGTCAGACGCACGCCGAGCGCGCCGACGTTCTCCTCGAGGTACGCGCGACGCTTGGTCCCGGGGATCGGCACGACGTGCGAGCTGCGCGCGAGCGTCCAGGCGAGGGCGAGCTGCGCGGGCGTGCATCCCTTCGCCCGGGCGAGCGCTTCGACGCCCGCGAGGAGCGCGAGGTTCCGGTCGAAGTTCTCCGGCGCGAAGCGCGGGAGGGTCCGCCGGAAGTCGTCCGGTCCGAGCGCGTCGAGGCGGCGGACCCTCCCGGAGAAGAACCCCCGGCCGAGCGGAGCGAACGGGACGAGCCCGACCCCGAGCTCCTCGCACGTGGCGAGGAGGCCGCGCTCCGGGTCGCGCGTCCAGAGGGAGTACTCGCTCTGCACGGCCGTGATCGGGTGCACCGCGTGGGCGCGCCGCAGGGTCGCCGGGCTGACCTCCGACAGCCCGAGGTACCGGACCTGGCCCGCGTCCACGAGGCCCTGCATCGCCCGAACGGTCTCCTCGATCGGGGTCCGGGGGTCGACGCGGTGCAGGTAGTACAGGTCGATCGTCTCGACCCCGAGACGGGCGCGGCTCGCGTCGCACGCCGCCCGGACGTGCGACGGGCTCCCGTCGAACCGCCGCGCCCCGGTGGCGGGGTCGTCGACCATCCCGAACTTGGTCGCGAGGAACACCTCCGTCCGTCGCTCCCGGATCGCCCGGCCCACGAGCCGCTCGTTCGCGCCGTCCGCGTAGATGTCCGCGGTGTCGAGCAGCGAGATCCCGAGGTCGAGCGCGCGGCCGATCGTCGCGAGGGACTCTCCCTCGTCCGCTCCCCCGTAGCTCTGGCTCATCCCCATGCAGCCCAGCCCGATCGCCGAGACCTCCGGTCCGTTGCGGCCCAACCGTCGTCGCTCCACGCTGCGCCCCCCGGTCGCCGACCGGTGCGCGGGACGGCGCTCCGCCGACTTCACCTTTGGGACCGGGGCGTCCGCGAGGGCCCGGTCCCCGCGGGAGGGCGGCGGCCCGTCGGGATCGGACCGCCCGAGCGGCGGCGGGCTCAGTGCCGGAGGCCGCGCATCCGCTCGAGGAGCTCGGCGAGCCGCTTGTTGACTTCGAGGGTCAGCGCGTCCCGGTCCTCGGGGTGGCGGAGCATCAGCGTCAGGATGAGGTCCGTCGCCTGCGGCGTGCGGGACTTCGTCGTGAGGACCGGAGGGAACCGAGGGTCGAGCCGCGCGCGGAGCTTCCCGAGCGACTTCAACAGCGCGCTCTCGAACGCCGGGAGGTCGACCGCGCTCCCGATCGAGACCGGCACCGAGAGCTCCTTCCAGGCCTGCGGGGAGGTGTTGATCACGACGTCGCGGATCATCGCGACGTTGGGCACCGAGATCAGCTGGTCGCTGTCCGAGAGCAGCACGGTCGTCATCGCGTTGATCTCGATGACCTTGCCCGACACGCCCTGCACGAGGATCGTGTCCCCGACCTTGAACGGCGTGTAGATGTCGGAGAAGTACTTCGCGCCGTAGTTGCTCAGCGGCTCGCGCAGCGCGACGATGATCGTGACCCCGAGCAGGCCGATCACGAGGAGGAGGACCGTCGGGTTCACGCCGACCGCCTGCAGGGCGAGCGTGCCGCCGATCAGGGCGACCACGACGACCCCGAGCCGACGCGCCGAGCCGGCCATCTGGGGGGTGCTCTGCCGCATCAGGCGGCCCAGGATCAGCTGGACCAGCCACGCGATCACGATCGTCAGCACGACGATGACGACCGGAACGAGGTACGGGGCGAACTCGGACCACGCGGCCGCGAGGTCGACCACTCAGGCCTCCGTCACTTCCGCGAGCATCTCGCGCTCGGCCTTCTCGGCCGCCGCGAGCGAGCACTTCTTCGATGCGGCCCGCCCGTTGCGGGCCAGCCGGGCCCGAAGGGGGCCCGAGCGCTCGTCCATCAGGGCCCGGATCTGGCGCGGAAGGTCGGCGGGATCGTCCGGGTCGAACAGGAGCCCGTTGACCCCGTCCCGGATCAGTTCGGCGACCCCCGCGCGCTGCGTGACGATCGCGGGCTTGCCGTGCAGCCAGCTCTCCACGGCGACGAGGCCGAAGCCCTCGCGCAGCGACGGCAGGATCGTGAAGCGGCACCGCTCGTAGAGGCCGTCGAGGTCGGCCTGCGGCAGGTGGCCGGTGAAGACCACCCGATCGCCAAGCCCGAGCTGCGCGACCTGCTCCTCGAGGTGGGCCCGCCAGGCGGCCGACTTCGACAGTCCGAGACCGGCCCGCGAGCCCGAGAAGCTGCCGTTCCCGACGAGCACGAGCTTGAGCGACGGAAACTCCCCCGCGACGCGGGCCAGGGCGGCGATCGCCAGGTCCTGGCCCTTGATCGGATCCATCCGGCCCACGAGGAGCGCGACCTCGTCACGGGAGCCGATGCCGAGGCGCGCCGCAGTGGCGGCCACCGTCGTGCGGGGCGGGCGGGAGTAGTCGGTCGGATCAAGGTACGGGTAGAGGTGGAGCACCTTCGCCTTGGGGTGCAGCGCGGCGAGCGATTCCGCGTACTTGGCGGAGCTCACGACGATCACGTCGTAGCTGTCGAGGTACGTCGTCAACAGGGCCCGCCAGGTCTCGGGGATCGTCGCGAGGTCGAACGGGATGTGCCAGCGAAAGACCTTCGGCTTCAGCGTGCCCAGCATGTGGCCGACGGCCATCTGCTGGAAGTCGTGCACGTAGAACACGTCAAAGTCGTGCTGCTCGTCGAGCGCCCGGATCAGCTCCGCCGTGCGCCGGTTGTAGTACGCGTACTCGGAGAACGCCTCGGTCCAGAACAGATCGTCGTGGTGCTCGGTCGCGTCGATCTCGTGGATCCGGCCCCAGATCGCCTCCTTCACCCGCCCGTAGCCGGCCATCCGATCGCTCTCGAGCGTGACGTTGTGCAGCGTCATCGCGCCCAGGCGCACGGTCGGAGGGGCGTGCGGGTTCAGCGCGACCCAGTGGGCTTCGTGGACGAACTTCTCCTCGAGCAGCCGGCGGACGAGCGGGTAGACCATCCGAGTGACCCCGCCCGGCGAGAACCGGAAGTCCACTCCCTCCCGCAGGGTCGCGAGGTCCGAGGGGTTGCGCGAGACCGGGTCCAACCGGTCGCCGTCCGGCGGGACGAGGTACTGCACCAGGGGCGTTTGCGTGTTGATGCACAGCGAAACGGGAGCCAAGCGAAAATCACCCCGCGGGCTCGTCGTTCTAGGCCGACGATGGGTCTTATGGTCTTGTACCGCGCGCCACGTCTCCGCGTCCGGAGTCCCGAACCCTCGGTCTCGCGCGCTCGCGCGTCGACCCCGCCCCGCGGGAGACGGCCGGAGGCGGCGGGGCCGAAACCCTTGACCGGATTCGTCCGGTCCCCGAGTCGCGCTCGCCGATGGGACAAGTGTTCATGTAGGGTGGTCGGCCGGGTCTTCCTGTTCGAGCGCCTCGAATCCGCATCTCCCCGCGGACCGCGGGCGCACCCGACGACCGAGGGGGCGAGCGACCGATGGAACCCGCGACCGAACGCGAGATCGGGCGCCTGTTCGGGCTGATGGGAGGCGTGCTGCTCCTCGGCGGCGGCCTGTTCGCGGCGGCGGTCGGCGCCACGGACCTGGCGCTCGGCCGCGTGGTCGGCGCGATCGGCGATCTCGGGAGCTCGGTCGCGCTGTTCGTCGTGGGGAGCCTCGTGCTGTTCTTCGCCTACCTCGCCGATCACGAGGGGGCGGATCGCCCGTTCACCCTCGGGGTCGCGCTGATCGTCCTGGCCCTGGTCGGGGGCGTCGCGCTCGGGGCCGGCGCGAACCTGCCCGCGCTCGTCGGCGGCATCTTCGCACTGCTCGCGGGTGCACTCTACCTGATCGAGCCGGTCCAACGCGCCGCGTCCGCGATCGTGGCCTCGGGCGGGTGAGACCCCTCGAGCGCGGGCGAGGGTCGGTGGGTCTCCACCCGAGCGTCGATCGATGGCCCCGTGCCGGCGCCTCCGTCGGGCGACGCGCGGTGCCCACCATCGACCATTGCGCAATTTCCGATCGTCGCGCTCCGGCGATCGCCGAGCCCGCGGGACAAGGGTATTTCACCGATGGACGCGACCCAGTTCGCGAAAGGGCCGGTGATGCCATGAGCGAAACCTGCAGCCTCTGCGGCGAGATCTTCGGGTCGGCCACGAGCTTGCTCCAGCACCGGGCGACCGCCCACCGCGACGACGATCCCGCCCGAGATGTGGAGATGAATCCGGAAGCCCATCGAGCCGGGCTGGTGTGCGCGCTCTGCGGACAGCGCTTCGCCACGGCCGGCGCGCTGGCCGAGCACAACCTGCGTCCGCACTCCGCGCGGCCCCGCGTGCCGCAGCCCGGGCCGGTTCCCGGCTGAGCAGCCGTTCTCGGGCCCTCGGGACCGGGGCTCGAGCCCACTCCGGCCGATGTGCGCGACACCGCCCGGGCCACCGTTATATACGATATCCCGGCTGAGGGGACCCCTTCGGTCCGCCTCGGCGTGACGCGAGAGGGACACGCAGCGCACCGGTATCAGAGCCCACGGGGAGAGACAGAGGAATGGAGATCACGATTCTCGAGGACCACCCGAACCCGCTCCTGAAGCGACGCGAGTATCGCTTCGAGGTCGCGCACGCCGCGGCCGCCACCCCGAGCCGGGAGGCGGTGCGCGCCGAGCTTTCGAAGCTCGTCAAGGCCCCGAAGGACCGCGTCATCATCGAGCGCATGGGCGCGCGCTACGGGACCGCGACCTCCCGAGGCGACGCCCGGGTCTACGACACGGCGGACGCGGCGAAGTCGATCACCCGCGAGCACATCCTGATCCGCAACGGCCTCAAGGAAAAGGCCGTGCCCGCCGCCCCCGGTGCGACCGGCGGAGAACCCGCCGCCGCAGCGACCCCGGCCGCGACCGCTGAAGCCCCGAAGACTGCGGCCCCCGC
>JASHQY010000159.1 GCA_030038885.1 Thermoplasmata archaeon
GGGCGTGAGCCGCCACGGGGGGCACCGGACGCGCGCCGAACAGCTCGGCGAGCGGCGTCGGCCGGTGGGGGAGCGGGCGCGCGATCGAGTGGCGGGTCGTCCGCGGGGAGAACAGCTTCCCGGCGCTCGCGCGCGCGACGACCTCGTCCTTCGAGATCGGCGGCCCCGGCGTCCAGCGGTCGAGGCGGACCTCGTCCGCCGCGTAGTCGACGACCCAGGCCGGGATCCGCTCGGCGCCGAGCCGGCGCAGCGCCGCGGTGCGGTGGTGGCCGTTCAGGATGACCCCGGTGCCGCGCGCGACCCAGATCGGGTCCTCGAAGACCCCGGACCGCCGGAGCTCGGCCACCAGCTGGCGGACCTTCGCCGGAACGACCCGCTCGTGCGGCTTCAGCTCGGCGATCGGCACGAGCTCGAAGACGACCGCCTCCGGGCTCATCCGGCCCGCCCCGCCCGCGCCTCGGCGAGCGCGCGGCGCACGTAGACCGCGACCATCCGACGCCGGTAGTCCGGGAGGAGAAAGGTGTTGTGGACCGGGCGCACGCGCTCCCCGACCGCCTCCGCGAGCGCGCGGACCCGCTCGTCCGAGAGCGTTCCGCCTTCGAGGGCGGACGTGAGGTCGTCGAAGCGGCGCGGGTACGTCTCCGCGCCGCCGATCGCGAGGCGCAGCCGCTCGACCCGGCCGCCGTCCTCCCAGCGGCCGGCGACCGCGACCCCGAGCTCGGGAAAGTCGTACGACGGCCGGACGCGCAGCTTCTTGTACCGGCTCCTCAGGCCGCGCGCGGCGCTCGGGAGGTGGACCGCGACGACGATCTCGCCGGGCGCGAGCGTCGTCCGCCGGATCCCGTCGCCCCCGGCGTCGTACATCGCCGCGAGCGGGATCCGCCGCCGGCCGTCCGCGCCGGCGATCTCGACCTCCGCGTCGAGCGCGATCAGCGGCGGCGCGAGGTCGCCCGAGAACGTCGCGTAGCAGCGCTCCTTCTGGGGCACGACGTGGCAGCGGTCCCCGTCGGCCTTGAGGCAGAACCCGAGGCTCGCCCGCCAGAAGTAGCTCTGGTTGAAGAAGAAGCACCGGGTCTCGACCAGGAGGTTCCCACCGACGGTCCCGCTCGCCCGGACGAGCGGGGTCGCGACCTCGCTCACCGCGTCCGCGAGCCCGGGGAACGCGGCGCGCAGCGCGGGGTCCCGCTCGAGGTCGGCGAGCCGCTCCATCGCGCCGAGCCGCTCGAGCGAGCGGCCCCGCAGCTCGGGGACCCGGTCGAGCGCGATCAGGTGCGGCCGCAGGTTCAGGTGCATCTTGTAGTTCGGCAGGAGGTCGGTGCCGCCCGCGAGGTAGTCGAACCGGCCGGCGAGGTCGCCGGCGAGCCGGACGGTCGCGTCGAGCGACGTCGGCCGGTGGAGCTCGAACGGGTCCAGGTGCATCGCGCTCACGCCCCCTTCCAGGGACGGCCCTCCCGCCGGCGCCGGTCGATTCCGCGGAGGACCCGGTCGGGGGTGATCGGCAGCTCGGTGAACCGCACGCCGATCGCGTCGTACAGCGCGTTCCCGACCGCGGGGAGCGTCGCGATCAGCGGGCCTTCGCCGGCTTCCTTCGCGCCGAACGGGCCCTCGGGGTCGTCCTCGGCGACCAGGAGGATCTCGACCTCGGGCATCTGGTCGGCGGTCGGGATCTTGTACTCGAGGAACGACGGGTTGAACAGTCGGGCGCCGCGGTAGTTCATCGACTCGCCCATCACCTGGCCGAGCCCCATGTGGATCGACCCCTCGATCTGGCCCTCGACCGCGAGCCGGTTCAGCGCGCGGCCGCAGTCGAACGCGGCCCAGATCTTCTCGACATGGTACTCGCCGGTCTCGACGTCGACGTCGACCTGGGCGACGTACGCGGCGAACGAGTACGCGGGCGCGGTGCCGGCGCGGGCCCCCTTGAACGTCCCGCCCTTCGGCGTCGTGCTGTAGGCGCCGGTCGCGGTCAGCGCGCCGACGCGCTCCATCGCCTTCTCGAGCGCGGCGGCGAACGAGACCCCGACCTCCGGCGCGCCGCGCACCTGGAAGCGCTCGTGCGTGGTCTCGATCGACTCGGCCGGACGGCCGAGCAGCTCCGCGGCGGCGGCGATGAGCTGCCCCCGGAGGTCGAGGGCCGCCGAGCGCGCCGCGTTGCCCATCATGAACGTCACCCGGCTCGAGTACGAGCCGATGTCGATCGGACTGACGTCCGAGTCGACCCGCTGGACGTGGACGCGCTCGAGGTCGACACCGAGGACCTCCGCGACGATCGCCGCGAGGAGCGTGTTCGACCCCTGGCCGATGTCCGCCTGCATCGAGTGGACCGCGATCCCGCCGTCCATGTCGACCTTCAAGTGGACGGTCGACTGCGGCATCTTCGGCGTGAAGTGGATCGGGCTGTTCGAGCCCGAGATGTAGAACCCGCAGCCGAGCCCGACCCCGCGGCCGTACGGCAGGCGACGGAACTTGGCGTCCCAGCCGCTCTTCTCCCGCGCGGCGGCAAGGCACTTCAAGAACGACGTCGACGTGATGCGGAACTCGTTGACGGTCGTCGAGTTCGGCGGGAGCGCGTTGATCGCCCGCAGGTCGAACGGGTCCCGACCGAGCTGCTCCGCGAGGAGGTCGAGCGCGACCTCGACCGAGTAGCGGATGTTCGTGCCGCCGTGCGCGCGCATCGCGCCGGACGGCGGGCGGTTCGTGTAGACCCGGCGCCCGTGGTAGCGGAAGTTCGGCACCCGGTACGGTCCCATCGAGAGGACGCCGTTGTAGTACGTCGTGACCGTGCCGAACGAGCTCCAGGCCCCGCCGTCGATCAGCGCCTCGATGTCGTAGGCGAGGATCCGCCCGTCCGCGTCGACCGCGATCCGCACGTCGTTCTGCGTGGGGTGGCGCCCGTGGTTCGTGTAGAACACGTCCTCCCGGTCGAACAGGAGCTTCACCGGCCGGCCGGTCTCGATCGCGAGCGCCGCGCAGACGATCTCGTGGGGGAGGGGATCGGACTTCCCGCCGAACGCGCCGCCGACCTCGGGCTTGATGACCCGGATCCGGTGCATCGGGATCCCGAGCACCTCCGAGAGCGAGCGGTGGAGGTAGTGCGGGACCTGGGTCGCGCTCCAGACCGTGAGGCGCCCGTCGGGGGTCGACTCCGCGATCGTCGCCATCGGCTCCGTGAACGCGTGCGTCACTCCGGCGAACGTCCCCCGGACCCGCGCGGTCTGCGCGGCCTGCGAGAACGCCGCGTCCACGTCGCCGAAGTCCTGGACGACCTCCTTCTGGACGTTCGAGCCGTTGAGCCCGCGCGCGTGGATCGGCTCGGCGACCCGCGCGATCCCGGTGCGGGGATCGGAGTACTCGGGGAGCTCCTCGACGTCGACCCGCACGAGCGCGAGCGCCGCCTCCGCGGTCCGCTCGTCCTGCGCGGCGACCGCCGCGAGGATGTCGCCGGTGTACCGCGCCTTTCCGACCGCGATCGCGGTCTCGTCGTGGGTGATCGGGAGGACGCCGAACGGCGTCGGATACCTCTCGCCGGTCAGGACCGCGTAGACGCCCGGCAGCGCGCGGGCCGCGGTCGTGTCGATCGACCGCAGGCGGGCGTGCGGCCAGGGGCTGCGGAGCAGGCGCGCGACCAGCATGCCCGGCCGGCGGAGGTCGTCCGTGTACTCCGCGCGGCCGGTGACCTTGAGCGGGCCCTCGACGTAGGGGATCCGCTGGCCGAGGAGCCGGTAGGTCGGACGCTCGACGCTCGCCATCAGGGTCCCCCGCGGGCCGCCGCGTCGATCGCTTCGATGATCTTCGTGTAGCCGGTGCAGCGGCAGAGGTTGCCCGAGATCGCGCGGACGATCTCCTCCCGGCTCGGGTGCGGGTTCTCCTTCAGCAGCGCGGTCGCCGTGAGGACGAAGCCCGGCGTGCAGAACCCGCACTGCGTCGCCCCGTGGGCCACGAAGGCCGCCTGCACGGGCGAGAGCCCCTGCGGCGGGGAGACGCCCTCGATCGTCGTGACCTCGCACCCCTCGACGAGCCGCGCGAGCGAGAGGCAGCTCAGGGTCGGGCGCCCGTCGAGCAGCACCGTGCAGCAGCCGCACGTGCCGAGGTCGCACCCGCGCTTCGTGCCGGTCTCCTCGAGGTCCTCGCGTAGGAGGTCGAGGAGGATGCGCGCCGGCTCGCACGGCGTCGTCACCGGCTGGCCGTTCAGCCGGAAGCTAAGGAGCTCTTGGGACGACATCGCCCTCCGACGCCGAGGTGCGTTCGGCCGGTGCGCTCGCGGACCGGAGACCGGGGTGCATGCCCTGGACGAGCTCGGCGACGATGCTGATCGCGATCTCCGCCGGGCTCTGCGCGCCGATCTCGATCCCGACCGGGGATCGGATCCGCGCGAGCGCCTCGCGCGGGACCCCCCGTTCGCGCAGGACCGCGTACATGTGCTCGCGCTTCGACGCGCTCGCGATCAGCCCGATCTCGTTCGGGAACGCGGAGAGCGCCGACGCCAGCACCTCGAGGTCCTTCTGCGCGTCGTACCCGAGCAGGTAGAGGTGGGTGAACTCCGCGGGCTCGAACCGGGTCCAGACCTCCTTCGGCGCGACGACCTCGCGGCGTTCGGCGCTCGGGAACCGGTCGACGCCGACCCACTCGGGCCGGTCGTCGGCGACGCTGTAGTCGTACTCGAGGGTCGGCAGGATCGTCGCGAGGGCCTGCGCGACGTGGCCGCCGCCCCACAGGAGGAGGTTCGGGTGCGCGGGAACGTACTCGACCGCGACGTCGACCGAGCCGCCGCACAGGCTCGGCAGCCCGCCGGGCTTCCATGCCTGGAGGTCGAAGTGGTGGAGGTCGCCGCGGCGGTCCTCGAGCGCGCGCGCCGCGAGCGCCTTGACCTCTTCTTCGAGCGCAGCGCCCCCGATCGTGCCGAGGAACGACCCGTCGGACCGCACGATCAGCGACGCGCCGAGCTTGCCCGGGACCGATCCCGTGGTCCGCACGACCGTCGCCCGGACGAACGGCTGGTGGAGTTCCATGAGGCGCAGGGCCTCGCGCGTCAGCCGTCGGTCCATCCGTCCTCCTCCCGGGCCCGCCACGCGTCGTACGCGATCCGGTACTCTTCGGGCGTGTCGATGTTCGCGAGGATCCCCGGATCGTCGACCCCGACCCGGCGCACCTGGGGCCCGAGCTCGGGGATCAGCGCGCGGATCGGGGCGTCCGGCCGCAGTTCGAGGACGTCCGCCCGCACGCGGTCCTTCCACAGCACCGGATGGCCGTTCGTCCCCCCGTACGTCGGGATGAACCAGAGCCCGAGCGCGTCCGAGTCGCGCGCGGCCTGGAGGGTCGCGAGCGTGCGGCCGGCCACGAACGGATGGTCGACCGGCCACAGGAGGACGTCGTGGGCCGGCGGGATCGCGCGGAGCCCGGACTGGACCGACGCGGTGCGGCCCTCGTACCACTCCTCGGAATCGACCAGCTGGACGTCCGCGCCCCGCAGCGCCTCGGCGATCGGTGCGCGGTGCGGACCGACGACCACGACGATCGGATACAGTCCCTGTTCGAGCGAGACCTCCGCCATCCGACGGATCCCCGAGCGCGCACCGGCGGCGACCAGCGCCTTCGGAGCGCCGCCGAACCGACTGGACTCGCCGCCGCTGAGGAGAAGCGCCGAGGTCGCCATGCACTCCGACCGGACGCGGACGCGTCCGCCCGTACGAGACACAGCGCGCCCGCATGTTAAGCCCACCCCCGAGTGGCGACGGGGCGTCCGCCCGCCGCGGGCGCGTCGTGCCCCCGCCGGGCGCACGCCGAGCGGCGCACCGCTGCGTCTTTAAATAGGCAGGCCGAGTGGCCGCGCCGCCCGATGACCCACCCCAACGATGTTCCGCCCGCGATCCTTTTGCCCCGGCTCGCGACCGAGCTCCGCACGCGCGCGGCGGTCCGACCCCCTCCGTGGGCGACGTTCGTCAAGACCGGCGTGCACAAGGAGCGGGCGCCGGTCCAGACCGACTGGTGGTACCTCCGCAGCGCGTCGGTCCTCCGCAAGATCTACCTCAAGGGGAACATCGGCATCGAGCGCCTGAGCGCCGAGTACGGCGGCAAGCGCGACCGCGGCAGCGCCCCGTACCACGCGCGCAGCGGCTCGCGCTCGGTCCTGCGGGAGATCGTCCACCAGCTCGAGACGGCCGGTCTGCTCCAGCCGTACAAGACCCAGGGCCGACGCGTGAGCCCCGAGGGCGCGAAGCTGCTCGACACCGTCTCGCGCGATGTCCTGAAGGCCCTCGCCGCGGACCGACCCGAACTCGCCAAGTACCTGTAGGACCGTAGCGTAGCATCGGGACGGCGGGCGATGGCGCAGGACGAGGACACGGAACTGAACGAGCTGCGGCGCCGGCGGCTCCAGCAGCTCCAGCAGGAGCAGCTGTCCCAAGCGGTCAACCCCCAGGCCTACGCGGCGCAGGAAGCCGAGATGCAGCGCCGGGACGCCGAGCGGGCGGAGGCCCTCCGCCGGATCCTGACCCCGGAAGCGCGCGAGCGCCTCGGCCGGATCCGCCTCGCGAAGCCCGACGTCGCCGCGTCGGTCGAGCAGCAGCTCTTGCAGCTCGCGGCGTCCGGCCGGCTGCAGCGGCAGGTCGACGATGCGACGCTCCGCTCGTTGCTCGAGCGGATCATGCCCGAGCGGCGCGAGATCACGATCACGCGGCGGTGAGCGAACGCGACGATGGCGAACCGGAGAAAGAGCCTCGCGCGGAAGATCCGCCTGTTCCGCGTCGTGAAGGGCAACCGACGGGTCCCCGCGTGGGTGATGCAGCGGACGAACCGGGCGGTCACCCGGCATCCGAAGCGCCACACGTGGAAGCGCGGCCATCTGCACAAGTAGGGACGGTCGAGCGAAGGTAGGTCCCCATGCCACCGAAGAAGGGCGCCGAGCGGCGCGGAGAAGAGCTCGAGCGCGAGTACGTGATCCCGCTGCGGGCGAGCCAGCATCAGCCGAGCCGTCGGCGACGCGCGGGACACGCGGTCGAGACCGTCCGCCGGTTCGTCGTGCGGCACATGAAGGGCAAGCCCGAGGACGTGTGGATCGACCCCCGGCTCAACGAGCACATCTGGGAGCGTGGGGTCCAGCACATCCCGTCGTTCGTCCGGGTCAAGGCGATCCGCTTCGAGGACGGCCTCATCGAGGTCGACCTTCTGGCGGCCGAGTAGGCACTCGCGGGAGAGCGCTCGCGTGCCGGTCGGTCGGGGGCTCTTCGCGGGGAGCCCCTATCTCGGGGTCTACCTGCGCGTCGCGGAGTCCGTCGCCCTCGTCCCGCCCTCGACCGACGCGCCGCTCGCGCGGGACCTCGAGCGGATCCTCGGCGTGCGGCTCGTGCGGACGAACGTCGCCGACAGCGACGTCGTCGGCGCGCTGGTCGTGGCGAACTCGCACGGCGTCGTCGTCGGCGACGACCTCGACCCCGCCGAGCGACGGGCGCTCGAGGGGTTCGGCTCGGTCGCGGTCGTCCGGCAGCGCCAGAACGCGATGGGCAACAACGTGCTCGCGAACGACCACGGGGCGCTGGTCCACCCCGAGCTCCCGGACGGCGCGGTCGCCGCGATCGGCGAGGCGCTCTCGGTGCCGGTCCGGCGCGGTACGCTCGCCGGCCTCGGCACGGTCGGGATGGCCGGCCTCGCGACGAACCGCGGCGCGGTCGTCCACCCGAGAACGACCGAGCGCGAGGCGGCCCTGCTCGAGGAGCTCCTCGGGGTCCCGGTCCACCGGTCGACCGCGAACTTCGGGGTCCCGATCGTCGGGGCGTGCGTGGTCGCGAACTCGCGCGGAGCCCTGATCGGGCGCCCCACCACCGGGGTCGAGATCGCGCACCTGCAGGAGGGGCTCCAGATCTTCGACTGATCGCGCCGGCCGCGGCCGGCCCGCCCTACGTGCCGCGCTTCCGCTTGACGTAGCGCGTCGCGTAGCCCGCGATGCGGTTCGCGAGCTTCTTGTGCGTGACGTGGATCTGGCCCTCGACCGAGACCCCGAGGTCGGTCAGCTCGAGGACCTTCTGCTTGTTGTGGGCAAAATCGCCGGTGAAATCGTCCGGGTAGTGGCGGATCAGCTCGATCGCGACCCGCTTGATATACGTCTGCCGGATGTTGCCCATGCGGGCGCGCGGACCCGGGTGCCGTTTATAACCGTTGCTCGAACTCGGCGCGTCGCCGGCGGGCCCGACCGCGAATCTCTCTCGAGGCGGGGGCGGTACCGTCGGAAGCCACAAATACCCTCTCCGAGGTAAACATACGTCGTGCGCTACGTCGGAATGGTACAGCGTCTGACCGGGTCGTTCCGGCCGCCGGAGTCCGGGCCGTAGCGTCCTCCGTTTCCAACATGGCGGACGATTCCGGGAGCTCCTCAGCCGTCGGACCCACCCGGGAGCGGCACGTGCTCCTGCTCGACCTCTCGAAGAGCATGCTCGCGCCGCTGCCCGATTCGACCCCCGGGCAGCCGGAGCGCCAGAAGATCGAGGTCGCGCGCACCGCGGTCTTCCGGATCCTCGAGGACGCCGCCGCCTCGTCGGCGCTCTTCGGCCTCGTGACGTTCACCGAGACCGTGCGGGTCGCGGTCCCGCTGACCGAGATCCACCGGGAGAACCTGCCGTACATCGAGAACCTGATCTCGCTGCTCACGCCGAGCGGCCGGTCGGCGATCTGGGACGCGCTCGCGGTCGGGGCCGACCTGCTCCGGATGGGGACCCAGGGCGTCCAGGGCAACCTCGTGCTCGTGACCGACGGCTGGGACAACGCGTCGACCCGCTTCGACGTCCAGCTCCCGAACGGCCCCCCGCTCGCGCCCGGCCGGCTCGACCTCGTTCCGTACATGCTGCCGAACGGCTCGCGCCTCTCGCTCCGCGTGATCGGGATCGGGAACGGCGACGAGAAGGACAAGGGGGTCGACGCGGCGCGGATGAACTACCTGATCTCGCAGATGGGCGTGCGCGCCGGCCAGGCCGGGCTCCCCGCGATCTTCAGCTTCCAGGAGGTCACGACGGGTTCGCAGCTGTTCGCCCAGATGGTCAACGCATTCCTCGACGTCGGCTACGAGGACGACCGCCCGATCGAGGAGCTCCACCCGGAGGAGCTCGCCCGGCACGCGGCGAACGCCGCGAAGGCGCTCAAGGAGCCGCAGCAGCACGCGACGGTGTCGCGGATCAACTCCGCGCAGCTCGCGGCGAGCTCGGAACCGGACGCCGCGTACTCCGAGACCCCGGAGATCGAGGTCGACGTCGTCACGACGACCGGCGGGACCACCCCCGCGTACCTCAAGGAGCGCTACGGGCCGCTCGGCGAGGTCGTCGAGGCGTACATGAACGGCCAGCCCGAGGTCGCGCTCCGCCTCCTCGCGACCGCCGCGCCGGTCCTTCCGCCGGTGACCCGCCTCTACTGGGAGGCCCGTATCCAGTACTCGAACCGCGCGGTCGTCGAGGCGGCGCGGGCGCTCCTCCTCGCGTGGGCCGAGGCCGAGAAGCTCCCCGCGGCGACCCAGCCGAAGATCCTGCGGCGCCTCGCGCTCCTCCAGGCCCGGATGCAAAGTGACAAAGAGACGGAGACCTTGGTCCGCTTCATCGATGACACCGAGCACCGCCTGGGAGGCACCGACCCCGCGACCCGCGAGCGGCTGATGGACCTGTTCGCGAAGCTGATGGAGCTGCGCGGGACGTACCAGCTGACGCGGCTCGCGAGCGAGGGCGACCTCCAGGACGCCGCGGCGAAGCACGAGGAGGCGGTCGACCACGTCTTCGGGATGCTGCAGGACGCGCGGCTCGAGCTCTCGGCCAACGGGCCGGCGGTCGAGGGCGCGCTCGATTTCATCGAGATCTGTCTTGCGGAGATGAGGTAGGGAGGTTCGCATGCCGGCGGTGAAGGTGACGACCAAGACCCGACGCGCGCCCGGCGCGAAGCGCGAGACGAAGCCGTCGGTCGACACGGCGCGGATCGCGGTGATCGGGATCCCCGCGTCCGGCAAGACGACGTACTTCCGCTTCCTCTCGGGCCACTTCGGACTCAACCTGCCGGTGCTCTACATCCCGTTCCGCGCGGACGGGGGGCAGATCCCGATCTTCGGCGACCTGGAGAACGACATCGCGCTCGAGGAGACGACCTACGAGACGACCGACCCGACCGATCCCGAGGGCAGCCTCGAGACGACGACCCGCTTCTACGTCAACCGGCCGATGGAGGACCGGCGGAAGCTCTGGGTCGAGCTGTCCGCCGGCCGGGACGAGCAGGGGGTCCTCACGAAGTACCCGCTGCCGACGAAGTTCAACCAGTTCGTCGAGATGAAGCTCCGGTTCCGCTACGGCGCGCCGGGCGGCGAGGGCTCGAAGCCGCTCGAGCTCAACACGATCGACGAGGCCGGCGGGATCATCGCGGACTACTTCACCTACGATCGGCTGTGGATCACCTCCGCGGACGACGAGGTCTCCGAGAAGAGCTGCCGGGTGATCCCGCACTTCGATTCGTGGCGGCCGGACCGCCGGGACCTCTGGCGCCGCGGGCTCACGCTGCTCGGACGGTTCGTCCACGGGGCCGACGCGGTGATCCTCCTGCTCTCGCCGTCGCTCCCGTCGCTGCGGGACCAGGCCCAGCAGGTCAACCTCGCCCGCGGGGTCTTCCGCTACGCGAAGAGCCACGAGACCCCGCTCGTGATCGCGATCTCGAAGGCGGACAAGCTGAAGGAGTTCTACACCGAGGTCGAGCAGTCGGTCCGCGACCGATCGTACCAGAGCGCGTTCGATCCGGTCGACTTCCTCCTGCGCCGGGACGGCGCGGGGATGGGCACGATCCTCATCGCCCAGGAGGGCCAGGGGATCTCGGTCAAGGACGACGTCTTCATGGTCTCGAGCGCGGTCTCGACCGGCGAGGGCCACCCGCTCTTCATCGGCGAGGGCGGGACCGAGGCGCCGACGGTCGGCGCCCAGACGATGGGCGTCCCCGTCATGGTCAACACCACCCTGCCCCTCGCCCGCGCGTGCGAGCGGATCCTCGAGCGCCGGGCGACGAAGGGGGGATGATGGCGGCGACCGACGTCCGGCCGTCGGGATCGTTCTCCCCGGTGGCGGTCGTCTGGTGCCGTCAGGTCGACAACGAGGCGGAGAGCCCCGGCTACACGACGATCCCCGAGGAGTTCCCGGGCCGCCGCGAGACGCTCGAGACGATCCGGCTCGTCGGCAACCTGACGGTCAACGTCGCCGACACGCACGACTACTGGGACCCCGACCCGGCCCAGACCCTGTCCTACTACCCGAACCTCTTCCTCTACCCGGCGGGCAACGGCCGCTACACGTGCGTCGGCCGGATGTTCCTCTCGACCGAGGACCGCCCGCGCCTCGGCATGAAGACCCTCGTCCTCGACACGCCGCAAGTGATCGCGAGCGGCGACTTCGGCGGCGCGATCCTCCAGGCGTGGACGTCGATGGGCGGCCGCCCGGGCGCCGACCGGCCGCGGGCCGAGCCGGACGCCGCGGTGTTCCAGGCGGTCGGCGAGGGGTTCCTGTTCCACCGGGGAACGACCGAGCCGGTCGTGATCGTCACGGCCGAGCAGTGGCCGAGCGCGATCGACGCGGTCGTCGAGCTCGTCCGGGTCCTGCCGACATCGCTGGTCGCGCTCGGCGCGTTCCTCGTGTTCCCGTACTTCCTCCCCGAGGGGAAGGTCAACCTCCACGAGTTCTGCGAGCAGATCCCGCTCGCGCTCGCGGTCATGCGCGTCGCCGAGCGCGAGGCGATGGGCGACCGTCACTCGAAGCGCCTCCAGAGCTGGGAGGGGGCGGCGGTCGCGCTCCGCGACCTCACGAAGCCGTCACCCGGTCGCCTGAAGGAGAACCTCCCGCTCGTCCTCCAGTACGTGCGCGACCACGCCGACGAGAAGATCCGCGAGGTCAGCCGACGGGTCGATCTCGTCGAGGCCGCGCGCCTGCGCTCCCACCTCGAGGACTCGGAGCACCAGGGCGGGAAGGACCGCCGCAAGGAGATGTGGCGGATCGGCACCGCGATGGAGAGCGCGGCCCTATTGCTCGCGCGCCCCCGCGGCCGCCAGATCCCGATGACCGGCGAGGCGGCCAAGCGGGCCAACCAGTACCTCCACGCTCAGCCCGAGACCGACGCGCTCGCGGCCGCAGTGCCGGCGCCGGTCCCGACGGTCGCCGACGCGGCGGCGGCGGCCGGCGGCAGCCAGGT